>NZ_JAKRNG010000029.1:0-29622 GCF_022347125.1 Helcobacillus sp. ACRRO | reverse complement strand
GCCCTGGCCGGTTCCGTCGTCGAGGATGACGCTGATGGCGTCGTTGCGCTCAGCCTGCGCCTTCGCCTCGGGGCTGGTGGGGCGGGCGATGTCGGTGGGCTGGGTGGGCAGCTGCTTGCCGGAGGCGAGGCCGATCTCGCCGTAGCGGCCGACGGGGTACACGTCGGAGACGAGGAACTTCTCGTTCGGCAGGTACAGCATCGACTCGAGGTTCTCGCGCTTCCCGTCGGTGGAGGCCCAGTCCATGGTGAGCGGGCGGACGGGTTCGAGGCCTTCGTTCAGCGGGGTCACTTCGATCTTGCCGGAGATCTGGGTGCGGCCGCGGTATTCGTCGGCGGTGCCGGTGACCTGCACTTCGTCGCCCACGGCGACGGTGGTCTGGGTCTTGCCGGTGTACACGAAGATCGCTTCGGAGGCCGACGGGGCGGGACTTGAACCGATGCGGCTGGTCGGCACGCAGACGCCCGACGGTGTGGACGGCTGGACCAGCGACCAGGCGGAGGCGCGCTATCTGGTGACGCCGCAGCTCATCGAGGCGCTGAACGCTTTCGTGGCCGAGGCGGGGTCTGATGCGGTCGCGGTGTCGTTCACCGACAACCGGATGAACATCGCCGTGGGTGTGGACACGGACCGGTTCAGCCTCGACCCGACGAACGGAGACATCCGCGCCGCGACCGAGCAGATCTACCGGGACATGGTGCGGTTCCTGCGGCTCGTGCAGGACTTCGACCTGAACACGAGGATCTGGACGAAGGACTGAGCGGCGCGGCGGTGGTGTCAGGCGCCGAGGGCCTTGAGGATCTCGCGGTTGAACGCCTCGAGGTCGCCCGGGCTGCGGGAGGTGATGAGGTTGCCGTCCACCACGACCTCACTGTCCTCCCAGGCCGCACCGGCGTTGACCAGGTCCACCTTCGTGGAGGCGAAGCTGGTGAGACGGCGGCCGCGGGCGAGGTCCGCCTGAGCGAGGATCCACGGGGCGTGGCAGATCGCCGCGACCGGCTTGTCCGCGTCGAAGAATGCCTTCACGAGCGCGACGGCGTCCTCGTCGAGGCGGAGCGCGTCGGCGTTGAGGGTGCCGCCGGGCAGCACCAGCATGTCGTAGTCATCCGCGTTCGCCTCGCCGACGGGCACATCCACATCGAAGGTGTCGGCATGTTCCCAATCGCCTTCCATCGCCTGCAGCGTTCCCTCCGACGGCGACACGATCACGGTGGTGGCGCCGGCGTCGTCGAGGGCCTTGCGGGGGCTGGTGAGCTCGATCTGCTCCACCCCGCGGGTGAGGAGGAATGCGACCTTCTTATCGGTGACAGTCATCGATGTTCTCCTTTCGATGGGTTTCAGGGAGCGCTCGTGAGCTGGGGCTTCTCAGCTCGGCGCTCCGCGGTGGCCTCACAATAGCGGGCGAATCCGCCCGTCAGCTCAACAACGTCCAGCCCGGCCCGGCGCAGCACGCTCGCCGCCACCGCACTGCGCACCCCCGATTGGCAGAACACCACGATCCGGCCCTGCCGCAGCTCGCACCGGTCCCACAGCACCCGGCCCGCGCTCAGCTGCTGCGCCCCCGGGATGGTGCCGCGCGCGAACTCCGCCTTCTGCCGCACATCCAGCAGCATGTCGTGCCCGAACCCGTCCAGCTCCTCGGGGCCGACGGATGCCGGGGAGTGCAGCTCGATGCCGTCGAGACAGCGGATGAACCCGACCACTCGATCGATGCCGACCCGCACCAGGTGGTCCGCCATCCGCTGCGCCTTCTCCTCACTGGCGGCGAGCAGGATGATGCCCGCGGAGTCGGTCTCCGGGTCCACCGCCCACGCGCCGAAGCTGGCGAGCCTGCGGGGCGCCGGGATGGTGAGGGACCCGTCGGCCACCCCCTCGGCGATGTCGTCGAGGCCGCGCGCATCGATGAGGACGTGGGACCCGTCGGCCAGTGCCGCCTGCGCCGCCCCGCCGGAGAACTCCGCGAGCCCGGGCCGCTCCCCCAGGATCGCGGGGCCCTGACGGTTCTGGCGCTTCATGCGGGAGAAGTAGGCGTGCGCGTCGGGCTGGCCGTTCAGCAGCTGGTCGGTGAAGCCCTCGAGGTCACCCATCCGCACGTACGGAACCCACCAGGCGAACTCGCGCTCGTAGCCGACGGTAGTCGTGGGAACCGCGCTCATCGCCTTGCCGCACGCGGACCCGGCGCCGTGCGCAGGCAGCACCTGCACGTAGTCCTCCAGCGGCAGGAAGTGCTCACGCAGCGAATCGAAGAGCTGCCGCGCGCCCTCGTAGCGGGTGTCGGTGCCGCCGGCGACCTCATCGAGCAGGTCGGGACGGCCGAGGTCGCCGACGAACACGAAGTCACCGGTGAAGGCGTAGCCGACCTCGCCGACGCCGTCCACGTCGGTGGTGCGGGATCCGTCGGCCACGAGGAACATGAGGTGCTCGGGGGTGTGGCCGGGCGTGTGCACCGCTTCGATCGTGAGGGAGCCGATCTGGATGTCGTCGCCGCTGTGGAGGAGGGTGGCGTCGTACCCGTAGGCCCAGTCGGTGCCGCCCTCCCCGGAGAGGAAGATGCGGGCGCCGGTGGCGGCGGCGAGTTCGCGGGTTCCGGAGAGGTAGTCGGCGTGGATGTGGGTCTCGGTCACGGCGGTGATGCGCACGCCGAGGGCGTCGGCGCGGTCGAGGTAGACCTGGATGTCGCGGCGGGGGTCGATGACGATCGCTTCGCCGGCGGCGGGGCAGCCGACGAGGTAGCTCACCTGTGAGAGGTCATCGTCGCCGAAGCGTTCGAGGATCATGGCGCGGCTTCCTTCCTGCGGTGACCTGTGGTTTCACCGAGGGTAGGCGGCGCGGGTGACCGGGCGTTGGCGTGAGGATTGGCGGCAGGAATGGGCTCGGTGACGATCCGGTGGCCGCGCGGGGAACTTCGTCCCCGCGCACAGCGAAGCGGGCCCCTCACCGCATGGATGAGGGGTCCGCTTCTCAGATGGGGTGACCCGGTGCCGGGCCGCCCGGAGGGATCACTCCTTGGTGATCTCGTAGTAGATCGGGGTGGTGTCCCAGGCGTACTTGACGTCCTTGACGACGTTCGAGAAGCCGCCGAGGCTGTTCTGGTACCACAGCGGGATGGCGGGCAGATCCTCCATCAGCAGGGCCTGGGCTTCCTTGAACTTCGCGAGCGCGCCCTCGGTGTCGGTGGCGGACAGGCCCTCGGCGAGGAGCTTGTCGAACTCGGGGTTCTTGTAGTCGGCGTCGTTCGAGCCCTTGCCGTCGGCCGCAGCGGAGCTGTAGATCGGGCCGAGGAAGTTGAACATCGACGGGTAGTCCGCCTGCCAGCCGGAGCGGAACGCGCCGGGCATCTTGCGGTTGGTGATCTGCTCACGGAACTTGCCGAACTCGGGGAACGGCTTCGGGGTCGCCTTGACGCCGAGCGCCTCCTTCACGGAGTTGCACACGGCCTCCACCCAGTCCTTGTGGGGACCGTCGGAGTTGTAGCCGAGGGTGAACTCGCCCTCGAACTTCTGCATGGCCTCGGCCTTGTCCCACAGCTCCTTGGCCTTCGCCTTGTCGTACTGGAGGACCTCGGCGCCCTTGATGTCGGTGGCACCGCCGCCCTCGATCACAGGAGCGACGAAGTCGGTCGCCGGGGTGCGGGAGTCGAAGAACAGGTTCTTGCAGATCGACTCGCGGTTGATGGCGCGGGAGATCGCCTGGCGGCGCAGCTTGCCCGCTTCACCCTGGTAGTTCTTGTCCGTCGGGGAGAAGGTGATCGACTGGAACACCGCACCCGGTGCGTTGACCGATCGCTCACCGAGCTCGTCCTGGAAGGTGGACAGGCGGCTCGGCGGGATGGTGTCGGTGACGTCAACGGCGTCCGAGAGGAGGTCGTTGTACATCGTGTCGTCTTCGAGGTAGATGCGGTAGGTGATGCCGCCGTTCTTGGCCTTGCGGGGACCGTTGTAGTGCTCGTTGGGCACGGTGACGATCTCCTGGTCGTGGGACCAGGTCTCCAGCTTGTACGGGCCGGAGGAGATCGGCTTCTCGCCGAACGCCTTCATGTCCTTGAACGCGGAGGGCGGCATCGGCATGTACGCGGAGTAGCCGAGGCGCTGAGCGAAGTCGGACTGCGGGGCCACCAGGGTCACGGTGAAGGTGGTGTCGTCCTCGACCTTGAGGCCCTTCATCTCCTTGATGGTGCTGCCCTCTTCGGCGACCTCGGCGAAGCCCTCGATCGGGTCGAAGAAGGACTGCAGGAGCTGGCCGTTGGCGGCCGCGGCACCGTAGTTCCAGGAGTCCACGAAGTCCTGCGCCGTGATGACGGACCCGTCGGAGTACTTCTGGTCGGCCTTGAGCTTGACGGTCCAGACCTTGGAGTCATCGGACTCGACGGACTCGGCGAGGTCGGGCTCAGCGGAGCCGTCCTCCTTGTAGTACATGAGGCCGGAGAAGATCGACTGGATCACGCGACCGCCGCCGATCTCGTTGGTGTTGGTGGGAACGAGGGCGTTCTGCGGCTCGGTGCCGTTCACGATGACGGCTGCACCGCCGCCGCCGCCGGAGCCGCTGCCGCTCTTGTTGTCGCCGCCGCAGGCTGCAAGGGCGCCGAGGCCGACGAATGCGACGGAGCCGGCGAGGAGTGATCGACGTGAGAGATCCATGTTCTTCTTTCCTTCGGGGAACAAGGGAGCGAGTGTGAACGCACCATCGCGTGCACCACATCACAATGATTGGTGACAGCGTAGCCGGATGGCGTGCACTGCGCCACTTCAAGGGCCCCGGGGCCCGGTGACCTCCCGGAACACCGGCACGGGCGGCGCCCAGATCGCGCTCGCGTACGCCCTGCTGGGCGCGTTCGCGATGGCGGTGGCGAGTTCGGGCCTGCCGGACGCGCTGGCGGCGTGGATCGTCGGCCGGCTCAGCGGGGCCTCCGATTCCGCGCAGCAGGGCGCCGTCACGGCCGTGCGGTGGGCGCTGGTGGCGGGCGTGCTGGCGATGTCGGTGGTGAGCCAGAACCTGATCCCGGTGCACATCGCGTTCATTCCGCTGCTGATCCCGCCGTTGCTGGTGGTGATGAACCGTCTGCGCCTGGATCGCCGCGCCATCGCCTGTACCCTCACGTTCGGCCTGGTCACCACCTATATGCTGCTGCCCGTCGGCTTCGGATCGATCTACCTGAACGACATCCTGCTCGGCAACATCGAAAAGGCGGGCATGCCGGTCGGCTCCGTCAACGTGATGGCGGCGATGGGCATCCCCGCGGCTGGGATGGCGGCGGGTCTGCTGGTGGCGCTGCTGGTGAGCTACCGCCGCCCGCGGATGTACGCGGATGTGGCGGTCGGGGCGGCCGACGCGCGCCCGAATCCGTCGGCCCCCGAACCCGACGACGCCGGCGAGGCAGCCGATGCCGCGAGCAGCCCAGCAACAGCGGCCGGGCGGGCCGACGAGGGCCCCAGCGCTGGCCGCCAGCGCTTCTCCATGGTCATGAGCCTGGTGGCGGTCGCCGCCTGCTTCGCGATCCAGCTGGTGCTGACCGCTCTCGAATCGGAGGCGAACCCGCTGCTGGTGGGCGCGCTGGTGGGCCTCGCGCTGATGCTGGGCACGGGCGCAGTACCGTGGCGCCGCGCGGATGACGTGTTCACCGGCGGGATGCGGATGATGGCGCTGATCGGGTTCATCATGATCGCCGCGCAGGGCTTCGCCGCGGTGATGACCGCGACCGGTCAGGTGGAGCCGCTGGTGAAGTCCGCCGCTGAGCTCGTGGGCGACAACCGGGGCGCGGCCGCGCTGGCGATGCTGGTGGTGGGCCTGGTGGTGACGCTCGGCATCGGGTCGTCGTTCTCGACCCTGCCCATCATCGCGACGATCTATGTGCCGCTGTGCATCTCGCTCGGGTTCTCCCCGGCGGCGACGGTCGCTCTGATCGGCACGGCCGGGGCCCTGGGTGATGCGGGCTCACCGGCATCGGATTCGACGCTCGGGCCGACCGCCGGCCTCAACGCCGACGGGCAGCACGACCACATCCGCGACTCGGTGATCCCGACGTTCCTGCACTTCAACCTGCCGCTGCTGGCCGCCGGCTGGATCGCCGCGATGGTGCTGTGACGCGGCTGCGCGGGGTCAGCTGCGCGGCGCGCGCGGCGGGGTCGGCGCGGACATCACCGAGGTGTGGCTGCCCGGGCCGAAGCCCTGCTGCGCCGGCGGCTGCACGGGCGGCTGCGCCGGCGGCTGAGCAGGAGGCTGCGCCGGGTACTGGCCGGTGTGCGGGGAGGGCGGGGCCGACGGGGCGGACATGCCCGACGCGGCGGGCGGTGCCGCGTGAGAACCCGTCGGCCCCTGCACCCCCGCCGCCGCCATCGGCGCGCCGGCGAACTGCGCCCCGTTCGGCGCGGGGTGCGGCGCGGCCTGCGCGGAGCGACGCTTCGCCCGGCGCACCAGCGCGATGATCGCGAACACGATCGCGAGGGCGAACACCAGCAGCACGATCAGTGCGATCACGCCCACCCAGTTGCGGGACTCCGCCTCACCGGTGACGGAGGGTGCGCTGGAGGTCGCCTCCGTGGTGGTGATGGAGACGCTGCTGCCCTTCGCGGAGGTCTTCCCCTTCGGGTCGGAGGACACGGTGCCGGGCTGGGCCTCGTACCCGTCGGGCAGCTTCACGGTCCACGTGCTGGCCGCCGGCGGGTTCTCACTGAGCTGGCGAGGTGCGGCGAAGGATGTGTGGAAGCGGCTGGTGGTGGTGAACATCGACTCGCCGGACTTCGTGATGGTGCCGGTGCCGTAGGGCCCGTCGGCGCCGATGTACTCGCCCACATCCCCCGCCAGCTGCTCAGCGGTGCCGCTGAACGTCATCGTGTAGGTGACGGTGTCGCCGTCCTCAGTGCGCTTCGGGTCCGCTGCGCGGCTGTCGCCCTTGACCCAGGCGGCGATGTCCTTGCCCATCTTCGCGTCGTCCTCCTTGGAGAACGTGTACGCGTAGGCGACCTCGCCGCCACCGACCTCACCGATTGTGGTGGTGGCGCGGAAGTCCTGCACCAGCACCATGTGCGAGTACGTCACGGTGGACTTGCCCGTGTCCGAATCGACGCCGCTCTCGGTCAGGTGCTCCCAGCCCTCCGGCACGTCGTGCTCCGCACGGATGACACCGGAGTCCGTGCAGATCGTGGAGCAGGTCAGGGTGTCGGTGACGTAGGTGGTGGACCGCAGGGGGTTCTCGGAGTCCGGCTCAGTGGTGACCTCGAGGGAGGTGCCGGAGGTGTTCAGGGCGGTGTCGGTCTGCGCGGAGATCGCCTGCGCATCACCCTCGGGAAGGGTGAGCACCCACTGGGTGTCGCCGTTGTCGTCCGTGGACTTCTCGGCCTTGCCGCCGTCCGGAGTGACCGAGTCGATCCACGCGTCATAGTCCTTGGGGCTGCGGGCGTAGGAATCCGCGGGCAGAGTGTAGGTAATGGTGCGGGTGAGTGCGTCGCCGCTGCCGATGCCGCCGGTCTTCACCGCGATGGCCGTGAAGCCGTGCTGGGAGGCCTCGCCGGCGTCGATCGGTTCGAGCTGGTCGGTGATCTCATCCTGGCCCGGCAGCGCAACGGTGACCTCGCCGGAGCCGGAGAAGTCGGATGCGCTGACGGTGTCGGAGCCGAGCTTCGCCTCAAGGGCGTTGGCCGCCCAAGCGAGCAGGTCGGCGGAGGTGAAGTTCTCGTCGATGCGGGCGCCTTCGGCGAACGGCTTCTTCGGCAGGGTCAGTGTCACGGATGCCTGCTTGTCCACGCCGCCGGCGTCCAGCACCTTCTGCGCCTTCGCTTCGTAGTCGGCGGGGTCGGTGAAGGTGATCTCGAAGTTGTAGACAGTGGCCCCGTCGGCCCCCGAGGACATGCCGTGGTAGGTGATCTCACCGGGCACGTTCGCCTTGATGGTCTCATCGATGACGCCGGCGCCGCCGGGGATGGACTCCATGTCGCTCTGCGTGATGACGAGGGAGATGACGCGGGAGCCAGCGCCCTTGTCGTCGATGGTGAGCTTGGTGTTGAGGGTGGGGCCGCACGCCGCCAGCACCAGCATCATCACCGCTGCGATCGCCATCATCATCAGCGCGCGCGGCATGCGCAGCCGCTGCACCATCGTGGTGTCCATTCCAGCTCTCCCCTCAGCGCCCGGCAGTGCGCACAACACGGTCCTGGCCGCATGATACGGGAGTTGAGGGACCGACGGGGGCCGCCCGGGCGAACTGGGACGAATCGGACGGGGCCGGGTGGGGCGTGCGGGCACGGGCGGGGCCCGGCTGGTCAGGCGGCCGACGGGTTCCGCTTCAGCATCCGCTTCCCCTCTTCCAGACGGTCCTGGCGACGGACTACGCCGACGCGCGCTCGAAGCGCCCCGCGATCACGAACAGGATCAGGCTGATGATGCCGCCCACGAAGATGCCGATCGCGGCCGGCAGCGCCGACCCCTCCCCCGCGAGGCCCACCACCGGGGCGGCGAGGGACGCAGCGCAGGCGAAGCCGAGGCCGATCAGTGCAGACCCGGTGCCGGCGATGTCCGTCGCCTCGCGGGACGCCATCGCGGCGCCGTTGCCGAAGATGAAGCCCTGCGGCACCACGGTGAGGAAGAACGCCGGGAACACCACCCACGCCGGAGTGCCCAGCAGCAGCACCCCAACCAGCAGGAGCGCGCCGGCGGCGATCACCACGGGGATCGCCCAGCGCATCAGGGACCGCGGACTGCGGGTCTGGGTAAGCCGCGCGGAGGTGAAGCTCGCCAGCATCATGCCCGTCGCATTCACCGCGAACGAGATCGAATAGACGGTGGAGGAGAACCCGAGCAGGTTCTGCACCACGAAGCTGGAGGCGGACACGTACGCCATCAGCGCGAACGCACTGAACGCGTTCACCAGCAGGTAGGAGGTGAACGCGGGCCGGCGCAGCAGCCGCGCCACATTCCGTGCGAAGGTGCGGAAGCCGCCGGGCTGACGGTCCTGCCTCGGCAGCGATTCGGGGATCCGCAGCACCAGGGCGATCAGGGACAGGGCGGTGGCGGTGGCGATCACGATGAACACCTCCCGCCACGACCCCACGATCAGGATCACCCCGCCGATCAGTGGCGCGATGATCGGGGCGATGCCGATCATGCCCTGCAGGAGGTTCATGGAGCGGAACAGTTCCGGCCCGCGCGTCAGATCGATGAGGATGGCGCGCGAGAGCACCATCCCGAACCCGCCGCCCATGCCCTGCATGACGCGGAAGATCAGCAGCCAGCCGATGCTGGGGGCGAGAGCGCAGCCGATGGAGCCCACCAGGCACAGCAGCGTCCCGGAGATCAGCGGCACCCGTCGGCCCAGGCGGTCGCTGAGGGGGCCCGCCACCACCTGGCCGGCGGCCGCACCGGCGAAGAACGCCGTCAGCGTCAGCTGCACGTGGGCGGCGCGGGCGGTGAGGTCCGCGGCGACCTCGGGGAACGCCGGGATGTACATGTCGGTGGCGAGCGGACCGATGGCGGCGAGCGCCGTCAGGATGGTGATGGTGAGGGCGCCCAGGTGGGCGCTCTTCGCGCGGGTTGCCGGCATGACTCCTCAGTGCAGCTGTTCGAACTTGCGGTGCCAGGCCGAGGCGATCGGGTTGGCGTCCGCCATCATGATGCCGAAGCGGTCGTTGGCGATCTCCACGACCTCCGCGAGCGCGACCACGCGCTCCTGTTCGCGGGAGTTCTCCAGCCGACGGATGCCGGAGGTGATGATCTGCTGGCGGGAGTCCATCCGGCCCAGGCATGCCACGAACGGGAGGTCGAACTTCTCGCGGTAGGCGTCGGCGAGCTCCTGCAGCTGCTGCTGTTCGGCATCGTCCATGTTCTCCAGGGCGAGGGAGCCGGCGACCTTCGCGATCTCCTCTGCGCGGGTGTCGTCGGCCAGGAGGAGTTCGGCCATGTCGGGGTAGTCCTCGATGAGGGCGATCTGCTTCTCGTGGGGTGCGGTGAGGACCGCTTCCTGGATCGCTTCGCGCAGGTCCTGGACGGAGGAGAAGGGGCCGCGCTGGGCGGCGGCCTCCAGCGGCCAGGTCTCGTTGTTGAACAGGGGTGCGAGGGCGGTGGCGAACTCGGCGGTGTCCATCGCGGAGATCTCCTCCATGGTGAGGCGGGACCCGTCGGCCCCCACCGCAACATCCGGGCCGGCCTGGCGGCCCACGTGGAAGAACAGGAGGTTCAGCACGATCGCGCAGATGGAGCCGACTGTGACGCCGGAGGCGAACAGCACCTGCAGGGAGGAGGGCACGAGCTCCGCGATGGCGGGTTTGAACGTGACGAGCAGGGCGAGGCCGAGCGAGATGGTGACCACCACGGCGTTGCGGTTGTCCCGCAGGTCCACGGAGGCGAGGGTCTGGATGCCCACCAGCGCCACGTTCGCGAACAGGGCGAGGGAGGCGGCGCCGAGGACGGGCCCCGGGATGGAGGCGACCACTGCTCCGGCCTTCGGCAGCACGCCGAGGATGATCATGATGACGCCGGCGCCGGCCACCACCCAGCGGGAGCGGACGCCGGTGAGTCGCACCAGCCCCACGTTCTGCGCGAAGCAGGTGTAGGGGAAGGAGTTGAGGACGCCGCCGAGGGAGGTGGAGAGCCCGTCGGCGCGGATGGCGGCGCGGATGTGGCCGCGGGTGATGCGCTTGCCGACGATCTCCCCGGCCGCGAACACGTCACCGGTGGTCTCCACCATGGTGATCAGCATGACCACGATCATGGAGATGGCGCCGGTGAGGGTGAAGGCGGGCAGGCCGAAGTAGAACGGGGTGGTGACGCCCACCCAGTCGGCTGTGCCGACCTCCGCGAAGGACGCGTCGCCCAGGGCGAGGGCGGTGGCGGTGCCGATGATCAGGCCGATGAGGATGGCGATGGTGCCGAGGAATCCGCGGAAGAACCGCTGGGCGGCCACGATGACGGCGAGGGTCAGGGCGGCGTAGAGGACGTCGCTGCTGGCGGGCGTGCCGTCGGCCCAGGAGGTGATGTCGTTCGCGGAGACGGCGAGCAGGGTGATGCCCATGCAGGTGAGGACGGTGCCGATCACCACCGGCGGGAAGAAGCGGATGAGCCGCGCGAAGTAGGGGGCGGCGAAGAACGTGAACAGGCCCGCGATGATGACGGAGCCGTAGATGAACGGCAGGGCCGCGGCGCCGCCCTGCCCGCCGGTGGTGGCCAGGCCGATGGCGATGATCGGGGAGATCGCGGTGGTGGTGACGCCCTGGATGATCGGCAGACGCACCCCGATCCTCCAGAAGCCGACGGACTGGATGAGGGTGGCGATGCCGCAGGTGAACAGGTCCGCGTTGATCAGGTGGATGGTCTGCGCGGGCGTGAGGTCGAGGCCGCCGGCGATCAGCAGCGGCACCACGACGGCGCCGGCGTAGAACGCGGCCACGTGCTGAATGGACAGGACGCTGAGGCGCGGCAGCGGCGGCACCTGGTCCACGGGGTGGATGCGGGGCGCGGCGGCGGGAGCTGAGGACATGGTCCCCATGCTATTGCGGGGCCGACGGGTGCCGGGAACCGATGTGAGGCCGGCCCCGTCGGCCTGCGCCTGTGCGGGTGCCGCGGCACCCGTCGGCATGACCCCGGGCTGGCGGCTGAGCGCGTCGGCCTGGATCGTGCGCGCAGGCGGCGCGGGAATGATGGGGGCGCCGTGAGCGGGGTCTCCCGGGCATTGACCCATCAGCAAAAGTAGTTTTATGTTCAACTACATGAGTTCGCCGGGCCGCCGCCCGGCCCGCCACCCGAGGAGGCGCCCCATGCAGTTCGGAATCTTCACCATCGCCGACATCACCCCTGATCCCACCACCGGCCGGGTCCCCACGGAGAAGCAGCGCCTCGACCAGATCGTGCGCATGGGCCGGCTCGCCGAGGAGGTGGGCCTGGACGTCTTCGCCATCGGCGAGCACCACAACCCGCCGTTCGTGACCTCCTCCCCCACCACCACGCTCGCCACCATCGGCGCGCAGACCACGAACATCATCCTGTCCACCGCGACCACGCTCATCACCACCAACGACCCGGTGAAGATCGCGGAGGACTACGCGATGCTGCAGCACCTGACCGACGGTCGCGTGGACCTCGTGATGGGCCGCGGCAACACAGGCCCCGTCTACCCGTGGTTCGGCCAGGACATCCGCAAGGGCGTGGAGCTCGCGGTCGAGAACTACGCGCTGCTGCACGAACTGTGGCGCAACGACGTGGTGGACTGGCAGGGACAGTTCCGCACCCCGCTGCAGCAGTTCACCTCCACGCCGCGCCCGCTCGACGGCGTCCCGCCGTTCGTGTGGCACGGGTCGATCCGGTCCGCGCAGATCGCCGAGCAGGCCGCCTACTACGGCGACGGCTTCCTCCACAACAACATCTTCTGGCCCATCAGCCACACGAAGCAGATGGTGCAGCTGTACCGCGAGCGCTACGAGCACTACGGCCACGGCAAGGCGCACCAGGCGATCGTCGGCCTCGGCGGTCAGGCGTTCATGCGCCCCAACTCGCAGGACGCCGTCAACGAGTTCCGCCCCTTCTTCGACAACGCCCCCGTGTACGGCGGCGGCCCGTCCCTGGAGGACTTCACCGCGCAGACCCCGCTCACCGTGGGCTCGCCCGAGCAGGTGGTGGAGCGCTACCTGTCCATGGCGGACCATGTGGGCGACTACCAGCGCCAGATGTTCCTCATGGACCACGCCGGCCTGCCGGAGAAGACTGTCATGGAGCAGATCGAACTGCTCGGCACGACGGTGGTGCCGGTGCTGCGCGAGGAGTTCGCGAAGCGCCGCCCCGCCGACGTTCCCGACGCCCCCACGCACGCGGCCCGTGTGGAGGCCGCCGCTGAGGCGCGCGGCGCCGAGTTCGACCCCTCGTACCGCTTCGAGACCGGGGACAATTGGACCGGCCTCACCGCGGAGGCGCGCAGGGATGAGGCCGAGCGCGGCCGGCTGAACGACTGATCCCGTCGGCCGGCCTTCCCGCTGGGCGGACCGCCCGCGCCCCGCGCCCGACCCCGCATTCGCATGTGACCATCCGAGGAGGCACTCCATGACACGCACTCTGACCATCGCCGTGGTGCAGGCGGGCCTGTCCACGCCGTCGTCCACGTCCCGGCTCGCCGACGTCCTGCAGACCGCTCTCGAGACCGAGGCCCGTTCGCGTGCGCTCGAGCCCGAGGTGACGCGGATCGACCTGCGGTCCATTGCGGTCGGGATCATGGAGGCGACGATCTCGCCGGTGAAGCCCGCCGCTGTGCAGCGCGCGCTGGATTCCGTGAGCTCCGCGGACGTCATCATTGCGGTGACGCCCACGTTCAACGCGTCGTTCTCGGGGCTGTTCAAGTCGTTCTTCGACCTAGTGAAGCCGAAGGCCCTGGCCGGTGTCCCGGTCATGCTGGGCGCGACCGGCGGCACAGCGCGCCACTCCCTCATCATCGACACGGCGATGCGGCCCCTGTTCTCCTACCTGCGGGCAATGCCGGTGCCGACCGCGATCTTCGCCGCGAGCGCCGACTTCGCCTCCGCGGACGACTCCCTCGCTGCGCGTGCTCGCACCGCCGCGGAGGAGGCGATCGTTCTGCTCGGTGTGGGCGCCCCGCCGACCGACGGGGCCGCCGACCCCAGTGGTGCCGGCGCTGGTGACGGCGCCGACGACAGCGCTGCTGACGGCGCTGAGGGTTCGTCTCAGAAGCCGGGCCGCGGGATCTCGGCAGCTGCGGGCCGCACGTCCGCTGCCGACGACTTCACCGACTTCGTCCCGTTCGGCGACCTGCTGAAGCAGATGAAGAAGTAGGCTCACTCCCCCGGGCCGCCGACCAGGGACAGCCAGCCCCCGGACCGCCGTGCCGGCCGGTTCCGTGCGTTTCAGCGCTCATTTCCCCGAACAAGAGCGCTGAAACGCATTCAATGGATGCCGGGCAGGGCCTGGGAACTCGGGTCGGGGCCGGCCAAGACCGGCCGAGACCGGCCGCGACCGATATGCCGCACCGCGGTAGGTTGGGGCGCATGAGGATCCCGCCCGCTGGCCACGCCGGTTCCTGGTTCGCGACCGCGAGCACAACCCACTCCGCCTTCGGCCCGGATGACGCCCCCGCCCCGTCGGTCGCGCCCGCAGCGCCCCGCACCGGTCGCGGCCTTCCGCGCATGCCGGCGTGGGGCCCCATGGACAGCGCCGAGTACGGCCGCACCTCCCCGCCAGAGGAGATCGAACGCGCCGTTCGCGTGCTCGCCGCGAACGGTCCCGTCGTGGTGCTGACCGGAGCCGGTATGTCCACCGATTCGGGCCTGCCCGACTACCGCGGCCGCACCGCCACGGCCCGCCAGCCGATGACGATCCAGGAGTTCACCGGCTCGGACCTGTCGCGCCGCCGATACTGGGCGCGCTCCACCGTGGGCTGGCGGCAGTTCCTGCAGGCGCGCCCGAATCAGGGGCACCGCCTCCTCGCCGCGATCCAGGCCGCGTCCTCCCCGTTCCCGATCAGTGCTGTCATCACCCAGAACGTGGACGGCCTGCACGAAGCAGCCGGCACGAAGCGGGTGATCCCGCTGCACGGGCAGCTGTCCCTCGTGACATGCCTCGGCTGCGGGCACCTGTCCTCCCGGCCGCTGCTGCACGAACGGATGCTGCTGCTGAACCCGGGGTACGCCGCTCGGCTCGATGAGCTCGCCGCCCAGGTCGCGCGGGCGCCCGACGGCGACGCCGACGTGGACCGCACCCACGACTTCCGCTACCCCCTCTGCGGCATCTGCGGCGGCATGCTGAAACCGGACGTCGTGTTCTTCGGCGAAGCGGCCCACCCGCAGGTGGTCCGCGACTGCTACGCCGCGGTCGAGGAGGCGGGCAGTGTGCTCGTGCTCGGCTCCAGCCTCACGGTGCAGTCGGGTCTGCGGTTCGTGCGCGCCGCAGTGAAGGCGGGCAGGCCGGTCGTGGTGGTGAACGACGGCCCCACGCGGGCCGACGGAGTCGCTGCCGTGCGGATCGCGGGCCGCATCACCGATGTGCTTCAGCTGTGGTGCGGCGCTGAAAAGACAAAGACCGACGGGTAGCGAGAACGCCTCGATGACCCGTCGGTCCTTGACAACCGGAAATGTGAAATCAGGATACTGAGCTGACTGCGGCGGCCACTCGCCCTTCGCTGTCGATGTAGCTCACCAGCAGCTTGTAGTCGCCGCTATCAGGTTTCTCCTCTGTTGGAAGAGAAATGGTCAGCTTGCCGTTCTTCACCTTCTGCTTCACGCTGCCAGCCACAGATTCGCCACCCCACAGGAATGCCCGAACCTCACCAGCGGAAGGGGTCCGAACCTTTGCAACCAGCCTCTTCCCGCGCCACTTGGCTGAGTCGACACGCAGATCACCCCGAGCCGGTGCGGCTCCGCCAAGCGGTACACCGTCTGCGGCGGATTGGATGATCGACTGGGGCGACTCTATGGAGAGGGCCGCCGTCCTTGGGAGGATGGGGTCCTTCGGGTTCGAACCGCCATCGGACAGCCCCTCAACTCGAAGCAACCCCCACCGCCACGGATCAGCTCGCATTCCGGGGAACGTCGACCACCCCACCCGGTCCTGAGCTGTTTTGTCCTGGGTGTCAGAATCGTTGATCACCACGTTGAAGCCCATATGTTCGGGGTCGATCGCGTCAGGCAGCACGACAAATGGAATCTTCACCTCGAGGTCATAGCCCGTGTACTCCTTCTCCGTCTCCGCCATGACCACTGCGACCTCCATCCCAGGCGCAGTCTCGCTGGCTTCACCTTGATGGTTGTCACGATCGCGCCCGACACCAGGGGCTCCAGTCATACTCCCCATCGACGGCATAATGCCTGCGATGAACGTGTGAGCTGTATTCGGCGCAGTCCCTCGTGGATCCACGTAGATCTCGACCGAGTCAGTTCGACGCTGCCGCTTGTTGTCCTCTGGAGGCAGGATGGTTCCGCGCACGTCGTCCTGGACTGATACGAAAACATACAGATTCTCGCCGTCGTGGCTGATCCGAGAGGTACCGCTGATGGTTTCCGTCGTTCCCCCCATCGGCGTCCCCTGCCACACAGTGTCGACAGGGAGGTCTTCGCCGGGGAAGACGGCAGGGTCCAGAACACCTGTCAGCGCCTTGGGCGGTTCGACCTTTGGAACCACCGACGTCGGGACCAGGTTCATGACGGTATTGCGCACGGCCACAGCTCCAGCGGATTCCGTAAGGATCGGAACCGGCCAGCTGCCACCGTTCTCGGCGCGGTTGCCGAACGGGATACTTGTGTCGACGTTCTCAAACCACACCGAGAAAGACTCGCGGCCACGCGGCTCGATCGAAGATATGTCCACCGTGTCAGGTTCCACACTGAAGCCTGCCGGGACCTGAACACTCACTCGTCCACGCTGCTCGCGGGACGAAAAACTCTCGACTACGATCTCCTCCTCATCGCGCCACCCCTGTGGCACCGAAAACAGCTCGGGAACGAGGGCATCGAGGTGCCGCATTCCAATGGACTTCGTCCACTCCCGGAAGTCAGCGATCTCCTCAAGTGGTGCAATGCTGGCCTCCAACGCCCCTGCTCGCCGAACAGGGGCGAAGCACTTGCCTGCTGTTCCATCCGGGAGGGCGAGCTCCGCCCAGATCTGCCCGGTCTCCCCGCTGTCACCCTTCGAGGCTCTGACCGTCAGTGGCAGTTCTACGACTTCACCCGCGCGCAGTGCTGGCATGGACAGCTCCGCGGGATCGGCCTTCCAGCCTTTGGGCACGACCACACTGACCGGGGCCGCCGGCACGTCGCCTTCCGGAGGTGCCGTGACACGAACGGCCACCTTGCGGGCTTCACCGGCGACGAATTCATACGTCTCCGGTTTCACTTCCAGGAGAAGGCCCAGAGGCAAACCTCCCTCGGACTGTGTCACGGCGCCCTCCAGAGCTGCAGCATCGCCGCTACGAGGATCTGACAGTGGAGACTTGGAGTGGATGACGGTCAGCCAGTTCACCCGGATTTCGGCCGGGTCGCTCGGGGACGGCGGTCGAAGGTGCCACCCCTGCGTGACGTAGTCGTGGACCGAGTCATCCCGAACCGCAGACCAGCGTCGCCCTTCCCGTTCACTGTATGTGCCGTCCCAGGCTCCGAAGACGAGATCCGCATCGATAGTGGGAACGAATCCCTTCTTCACTGCATCAGCACCGGTGGCCCCCTCGCCGTTCGCACCTACGCGGAGGATCCGTCGAGGCGTCCAAGGAGCGAAACCTTCGTCAACATGCTCAGGGAAGACTGAGGGGTCACCCGCCTTCAAATAGGCTTCAACGGCGTACATTGCCGCCTGCTGATGATTGCCGTGGTTCCCTTCCACAGCTGACGGGTTCATGGTCAGGATGATCTCCGGCCGAGTTGCACGAATCACTCGGATGATCCGGCCCAGCAGCGCATCTCCGCCCCAGACCTCTCGAGACAGCGGCGCACTTGCGGTGTAGTAGAAATCCACCTCATCGAGATTGAAGACGTGTCGTACCCCAGCCCGTCCCACCGCCGTACGCTCTTCGGCCTCACGGAGACGCCCCAGAGGTGGGCCCTCTTCCAGCCCGACTGCATTGCCCCCTCCTTCACCGCGCGTAATGGTGATGACTCCGGCTTCGACTCCGTGGTATTCGTTCCATTGACCGAGTGTGGCCAGGGAACCGTTCTCGTCATCAGGGTGGGCTCCGATGAAGAGGACGTTGAGCTTCACAGAGTCGGGATCCTGTGCGTGCGCGCTAGCGAGAGCGTGTTCCGCCGGCGTCATGAGCGCGGCGCCAAGACCGATCGTGCCGACCGCCTGCAGTACACCTCTTCGACTCATCGCCAGGCTCCGGGTCGCGGCTGTCTTCGTCATATCAGTACCTCCATCCACCCCGTCGACTGTGACGGGATGCATACTTCATACGCCGCAGTAAGCGACGAAGCAAGAGGATCGGTCCACAAGCCTTGCTCCTCGTCAAGACGAAAACCCATGATCCACTGGACTGCGCCCAACATCCGGGGTTGAAGGAGAGGTCTTGCGCGCCCACTTTCTTTCGCGTATAAAGTATCTATGTCAACGGAGACTCCGGTCACATTACAACCGGCACAGATGACGGAGGGACTCACTGCGGCAGTGAGCACCCTCCTGACCTGCGGCGCGCTGTCTCGCACTGAACTCGCGGAGATCACCGGCTACTCCCAGTCATCCATGACGACACCGATCAAGACACTGCTCGGCAACGGCTACGTCCAGGAGATCGGCCAAGCGAATTCAACAGGCGGGCGTCCCCGTACGCTGCTTCAGTTCAGGCGCTCTGCGGTTCGTCTCACGGTCATCGGCATCCAGTCCGGAGACATCGTGGTGCGCCAAGTGGACCTTGACCAGCAGATCTATGCCCAGATCCGCCGCCCCCTCGACCTCGGGGACCCCGGACAATCGCTCATCGCAGCCATCGAAACCCTCCACTCCGTGACCACCGAACCGTCGCGCTGCGTCGTTCTGTCGCTCCCGGGAGTGGTGTCCGAAGAGGGGTACATTGCGCTCGCACCCGAGCTGGGAGACGCGGACCAAGCCACGCTCGCTGAACGCCTTCGATCCGCTCTGCGCATCGCCGTGATCATTGAGAACGATGTCAACCTCGTAGCTCTTGGAGAGTGCGGGCGCTTCGACGGCGACGCCGCGCTCATCTATGTGGGCGGCGGCATCGGCGGAGCACTCCTGGTGGACGGCAAGATCCACGTAGGGGCAACCCGTTCAGCCGGAGAGATCGGATTTCTTCCCTGGCGTTCGTCAGAACTGAGCGGGGAGGTGGGGCAGCTTGAGGCGGAATTCTCAATTCCTCGCCTGACCCGAGGAGCACGCGAGCTGGGTATCGATACCGAAGAGCATCGCCTCCTCGACGATCTGATGACCTCCGGGAGCGATGCCGCGAAGGGCCTTCTGTCCGGCGCACTTGATGCATGGGCCTATGCCTCCGCGGTGTACGTCTGCGTGGCGAACCCTCACACCGTGGTCCTTGCCGGTGCTCTCCCTCGCCTCGACAAGCCGCACAGATCAAAACTCAAATCTCGCATTCGACGGCTCTGTCCAAGCGACGTCGACATTCGATTCGCCCAGCATGGAGAGGACGCCCTGGTCCGCGGCGCCATCAGTTGCATGGAGACCCGCCCCCAGCTGCTCCTAGAAGCAAGCGACCCTCCGCACTCCGAGAGTCCGAAAAGCGGCCCTTGAGGACTTGTCCTTCTCAGAACTCCAACAAGTGCAGCCGACGTGACAATGCAGTCACCCCAGAAAGGAGAGATCAATGATCTCACGACGCAACCTCATCCGAGGCACCATCCTCGCCACCGCTTCCACAGCCGTTGTCTCGGCATGCGGACTCGGCGGAACCTCCTCCAGCTCCGGGAAGGGAGATGATGCCGGCAAGCCCACGGCGTTCACGATCTACACCGCCCGCGACAAGTCGCTTGCGGAATCAGTCGTCGCCGACTTCGAAAAGGCCAATCCGGACTGGGAGGGCATGGCCACCATACTCACCCTGGGCGCACAGGAGGCCCTGGAGCGCGTGCGGGCCGAACAGGCGAATCCGCAGGGCGATATCTGGTGGGGCGGCACCCGGCAGCAGCTCAGTGCTGCCGCAGCCGATGGCGTGCTCGCTCCAGCTCCTCAGGACGTCATCGACGCCGTTCCCGAAGCTTCCCGAGATAAGGACGGACTGTGGGTCGGCGAGATGAAGCTTGCCGAACTCTTCATGATCAACACCGATGTCATGTCAAAGGACAAGGCACCGAAGGACTGGGACGACCTGCTCGGAGCTGACATGAAGGACAGCCTCATCATTCGAGACGTGGAGGCGTCCGGCACCATGAGGTCCATCTACTGCGCCATGATCGACCGCGCCGATCCGGACGCTCCCGAAGCCGGGTACGAATGGCTCAAGAAGCTCGATGCCAACACTAAGGCCTACGCCGCCAACCCCACCGACCTCTACCAGCGTCTGAGTCGACAGGAGGCCCCGCTCTCCCTGTGGAATCTCCAAGACATCATGCTGCAGCACTACGGGGACTTCTCGATGCTCGACGCGGTTGTTCCTGCGTCTGGCGCCCCGATGCTCGTCGACGGTCTCGCCAAGATCAAGGACGGTCCCGGTGGGGCAGGAGCAGACAAGTTCATCAGCTTCCTCATGAGCGAGGACGAGCAGAAGAAGCTCGCCGAAGAGCAGTACCAGATCCCGACGGTGGAGCTCAGCGATGAACCGAAGTGGCTCGCCGACCTGGGCCTGAAGGAGATGGAAGTGGACTGGGACCGCATCGCCGAGAACGAATCCGACTGGATCGGCTATTGGGCCCAGAACATCAAAGGCAAGGGCTGAGGTCCCTCTGCCCACCCTTTGACCGCACCGAAGGAGCACCATGACCAGCGTCAGCCTCACCGACATCACCAAGGACTATGGCAGCGGGATTCCCTCTGTCAGTTCCCTCAGCATCGACATCGCCGATGGAGAGTTCTTCACTCTCCTCGGCCCGTCGGGCTGCGGCAAGTCCACGACTCTGCGAATGATCGCTGGGTTCATCTCTCCCAGTTCAGGCCAGATCCGTTTCGGTGATCGCGATGTCACGCGTGTAGCTCCGCACAAACGCGACACCGGCATGGTGTTCCAAAACTACGCCCTATTCCCCCACATGAATGTTGCCGCCAACGTCGGCTACGGCTTGACCACGCGGCGCATTCGGGGAGAGGAGAAGCGGCGGCGAGTCGCTGAGGCATTGGAAGTCGTCGGCCTCAGCGACTACGCCGACCGCGGCATCGGTCAGCTGTCCGGCGGGCAGCAGCAGCGGGTGGCGCTGGCACGCGCACTGGTCATTGATCCGTCGGTACTGTTGCTGGATGAGCCTCTCTCCAACCTGGATGCGAAGCTCCGTGAGGAGACGCGCGGACATATCCGACGCATCCAACAGGAGTCCGCTACCACCAGCGTCTATGTGACGCACGACCAAGCTGAAGCGATGGCGATGTCCGACCGCATCGCCGTGCTGAAGGACGGCGTCCTCCATCAGGTCGCCCAACCGCGTGAGATCTACCGGTGCCCCGCCACTGCTTTTGTGGCTCGGTTCATCGGCCGCTCGAATGTCCTAGGCGGCACTGTGGAGGACGTCGATGACCGGTACTGCACGATCCGGCTCGACAGCGGCGCAGTCATCTACGCGCCCCGAACCGCCAGGACCTCCGGGGATGCCCCGACATCCGGAGAGAAAATCGCCGTTTCGCTGCGCCCAGAGTCCCTTTCGGTCGCTCTGGTCGACAGCTCGACTTCTCCGGCCGCTGGTTCCATTCGTGCGCGCGTAACGTCAGTGGAGTTCACGGGGGCCACCTGCCTTGTGATGACGCAGGTCGGAGAAGACGAGGTCCTTGCATCCGTTCCCGATTCCGACAGTCTGCCGCAGCCTGGCGACGACGTTGACCTGACTCCGTCCGCCGAGAAAATCTGGATGGTGAAACCGTGACGGCATTGAAAGGGAATCGGACCCGCCTGCAGACCAGCACGTCGTCGGACAGGTTCGTTTACGTCCTGGCCATTCCCCTGGCCTTCATCCTGCTTGTCTACATCGTTGTCCCGATGATTGCGACGCTGCTGACGTCATTCCAGAGCGGAGGCGACGTCTATCGGGACTTCACCTCAGGCACGTCGAAGTCGGCCCTCATCCTCTCGGTTCTCATTTCGCTGGGCTCCGTTGTGACCAGCGGGATCGTCGGGACATGTCTGGCGGTCCTGCTGACCCGCTTCCGGTTCCCGGGCAGAGGGATCCTCAAGATCGTCGCCCTCGTTCCGTTGGGACTCCCGCCTCTTATCGGGGCACTGT
Organism: Helcobacillus sp. ACRRO; assembly: GCF_022347125.1. NCBI lineage: Bacteria > Bacillati > Actinomycetota > Actinomycetes > Micrococcales > Dermabacteraceae > Helcobacillus > Helcobacillus sp. ACRRO. The sequence goes on along the minus strand of NZ_JAKRNG010000029.1, from coordinate 7,819 downwards.
CGTTCTACTACCTGTACGGGTCATCCGGAATCTTCCCCCGAGCCGTATCAAGCCTCACCGGCCTTCCAGCCCACGCGTTTGCGTTCGACGGCATCGCCGGCGTCATGTTGGTGCACACGCTGACGATGTACCCCTACTTCTATCTGTCAGTGTCCGCGGGCCTCGCTGGGAGTGACGCTTCACTCGAGGAAGCCGCGATGAACCTCGGTTCCTCTCGTGCTCGGATGTGGCGCACTATCGTTCTGCCGATGTTGACACCGGCCCTCGTCTCCGGAGCGCTGCTGACCTTCATGGTCTCCATGGCCTCATTCACCGCGCCGCAGTTCTACAACGTCAACACATTGACGATGCGCATCGTGGCCGCGAAGACGTCCGGAAACTACGAACTCGCGGCCGCACAGTCAACCGTGCTCTCGATCGTCTCGATCCTTTTCCTGCTGACCATGCGCTGGTACCAGAACCAACGATCGACACGGAGCCTCTCCAAGGGCACCCCGCAAGTCGCCACACCGCTCACCGGCGCCTGGGCGCGTGTCGCGGCAGGAATGTGCTCACTGCTGATCGTCCTGACCCTGGCGGCTCCGGCCGCCACGATTGTCCTGCTGTCCTTCACTGTCGACGGAACCTGGACGACCCAGATCCTTCCTCCGCAGTACACGCTGCAGAACTTCGTCGATATCGCCTCGAACCCGCGCAGCCTCCGTCCGATATTGGTATCCAGCCAGATGTCGTTGCTGGCAATGCTGGCCTCGATCCTGATCGGCGTTCTGACCGCGTGGGTGGTGGCCCGTTGGCGCGGACGCGGAGCCAGCGTCCTTGATCTGATGATCATGCTCCCGTGGGCACTGCCGGGAACGGTCGTCGGCATCAATATCGTGACGGCCTTCGCTTCGCCCACGCCGTTCAACCTTGGACAGGTTCTAGTCGGGTCCCTGTGGATCCTTCCCGTTGCGTACTTCATCCGTTTCGTCCCCCTCGTATTCCGGAACGCCGCAGCGTCGATCGCGCAGATCGACCCTTCCGTCGAAGAGGCCGCCCAGAATCTCGGGGCGACTCCCTGGCGCACCCTGCGCACTGTCACCCTTCCCCTGATGGCGCGAGGGGTGATAGCCGGCGCCCTGCTTGCATTCATCCAGGGGTTCGGTGAATACGTAGCGTCGGTCGTGATCTACCCGGCGAGGTTCACACCGCTGTCGGTCGAGATCTACAACCGGCAGTATGCGAACGAATTGGGTTCAGCCTTCGCCTACGGCGCACTGCAGATGGCAGTGATTCTCATCGTCCTGATCATCTCCGAGGTTGTTCAGAACCCGCGGCCGCACCGCGATAAGCGATGGCGGAACATGCGCCATGTCAAGCCGTCCCGAATGGCGGCGATCGCACCGAAGACAGTCTGAAAGGTTCAGTGGTGACCAGTACAAACCATTCCGCGCCCCTTCGAGACCGCGGTGATCTGAGCATCTATTGGGACAACCACCTGCGGGTCGCCTTTGAAGAGGCGGCACCTCATGACCTGCCCGCAATGGTCGAAGCATCGATTGCACATATCGTGATGCTTGGCGAGACGGAGGCTCTCCCCTCCGATCGCGCGAGCCGGCTCATCCGCGGCCTGCTTCGGCTCTGGGAATCCTGGGCGCCCACCAGCTCGGATTGGCGTCCACGTGTCCGCAGCTTTCCTTTCGACGGCGCCGTTGAAGATCCTTACTACTTCTTGGAGTCTGAGCTAGCGGCGGCCTGCGACATGGCGACCGCAGACCTGGATGTGCAGCTCGCTCGTAGCCGCAATGATTTGGACGCGGGAGTGTTCCGAATGGTTCTGCGTCGCGGCGTGCTCGATATCGCCGACATTCTGCTGCGGGCAGTCCAGGAGCTCAGCGACGCTGCCGAACGGAACCTGTCGTCACTGATCATCGGGCACACCCACCGTCGTCCCGCCCAGCCGACCACCATCGCCCATGTGCTGAGCGGAGCCGCAGAGGCCCTGTTGTCCCAGGCGGATGAGCTGCTGTCCGTCTACGACGAGCTCAACGTTTCTCCGCTCACGTCAGCCGCCTTCGCAGGTACTGACATCGCAGTCGACAGCCGGAGAATCAGCGATCTGCTGGGCTTCGATCGCCCATTCACATCCTCGTACGAAGCCGTGGCGGGAGCCGAGCACTTCATGCGCGTGGCCGCGATCCAGGCCAGAATCAGTGCAACCGGCGCTCGGTGGGCTCGCGTGGTGCAGGAATGGATGAACCTCGGGTGGATTGAGACGCCCGGAAGCTTCAGTCAGGGCTCCTCGATCATGCCGCAGAAGCAGAATCCTGTTGTGCTGGAGCACATGGTGTCGATGGCCGGCGCCGCGAACGGCGACCTGGTGAGTGTCTATTCGACCATCGCCGCGGGATGGTACGAAGACTCGAACAACGCCACCACTGATGTGCAGAAGCACCTGTGGGCATCAGTGGAACGGACAGTCAGGTTCCTTCGCCTGTTCGCCGGTGTCGTCCGCGAGATCAGACCGCTTCGACTCCCGTCCAGCGCACAGATTGTGTCCTCCGGCGCTACGACGACGGCAGTGGCCGAAGCCCTCGCAGTCCACGGTGTCCCATGGCGAGCAGCCCATGACGTAGTCGGCTCCCTCTTCCGCGCCGGTGAACCCGCGACCTGGCACTCTCAACAAGTGGAGGCCGCCCTGCGGAGCGCAAGTATTGAGGACTCGGACGGCACGCTCGCATCCATTGTGATGTCCTCGGGCAATGAACCAGAGAAGATCCTTGCCCGGGATCAGGACGGCAGCCCTGGCGAAGCCGCACAGAAGCGGACCATCGACGGCGTGCGTCAACGTTGTCGGGAGCTTCAGCAGTCATTCGAGGATCGGCGCCAGCACATTGACGATGCCCGCTGCGACTTGATGGCCCTTGCACGCGAGCGCGGAGGACGAGCTCCACGGACTCGGATCAGCGTCATCGGTAATCTGAACCCTGACGTGGTGATTCATGGTCGCGCTGACTTTCCGGCCCCCGGAGAGGAAGAGGTCGTCCCGGAGATCGACCTGAGGATCGGCGGGTCCGCCGCCAATACGGCGCTGCGTTCGGCTCAGCTCGGCGTGCCCACAACACTCACAGCCCCCGTCGGTTCTGATCCAGGTGCTGATCTGCTTCGCGGCTTGGCGCAGGAGGAGGGACTGGAGCTCAACCTCGTCACTGTGAATGGTTGCACCCCCATCACTGTTGCCGCCGAAGCAGCACATCGGGATCGGTCGTTCATCTCGTCGCTCGGTGCCCTCGCGGAGTTCGGTCCTGAAGACGTCGACGATCAGGCTCTGAGCGCCGGTTGCCTGCTCCTCAGCGGCTATTTCCTCCTGCCTCACCTCCAGGGGAAGCGGCTGGCTGCGTTGCTCGAGCGAGCTCAGCAGCTCGGGGCCATTACGGCGCTGGACATGGGCCATCCGGCTGGTGGATGGTCGGAGAGGCATCGTGTAGGCCTGTTCGAACACGTCTTCCCCCACCTCGACATCCTGTTGCCCAATGAATCCGAAGTCCTCGGTCTCACCGGTGCGGCGACGGCTCGTAATGCCCTGGATCGTTTCGCCGACGCTCACCCCATGGTCATCACGAAGATGGGAGAGCAAGGCGCGTTGGTTCAGTCGGGGCCGAGAGGACAGCGACGCGTCACGGCGGTTCCTGCTCCCAGAGTCAGTCCGGTGGACACCGTCGGCGCGGGGGATGCGTTCAACGCCGTGTTCCTCACCGAATTCATGCGGCACAAGGACCCAGAAGAGGCAGCACGCACCGCCGTTTCGACGACTTCACGAGCGATTTCTCTGCCCTCATCGCTCCGGGACGATGTGTTCCGTAAGCACCGCACGGGCAGAGGCGACGACTCGGTCTGACGAGCGGCCGGTTCCAACCGCGTCGGCAACCGACAACACTGGCACAGACCGGCACCCCCGAGCGGCCGTGTGCTGGCACAATGGGCCCCATCCCTGCAGTGACGTGGGCCTCCTCTCCGCGTAACTGCACCGGCCGACGGCAGCACCCGTCGGCCTCCTCCCTCGCCCCGCGAAGGAGTCTCCCCGTGTCCTCGATGAAGAAGACCCTCGGACTGCCGTCCCTGATCGCGCTCGGCGTGGCGGGCGTGGTCGGGTCCAGCTGGATCTACACGTCCTCCACGTTCTTCGCCGACGTCGGCGCCGGCGGCATGATCCTCGGCCTGCTGGTCGGCGCCGCGCTCGCCGCCTGCGTGGCCCTCGCCTACGGTGAGCTGACCAGCGTGATCCCCCGCGCCGGCGGCGAAGTGGTGTGGTCCACCGCCGCCCTCGGGTACCGCGCGGGCTTCGCCACCGGCAGGTTCCACATCGGCGCGTACATCGCGTCCCTGTCCTTCTACGTCACCGCGTTCGGCACCCTGCTCAGCAAGTACCTGCCGGTGTTCGAGTCGATGCCGCTGTACTCCGTGAACGGGGAGGCGGTCACCCTGCCGGTGCTGGCGGTGGGGATCGCGCTGGCGCTGATCGTGTTCGCCCTGAACTGGTTCGGGGTGGGGCTCGGTGCGCAGCTGCAGGTGGCGCTGTTCGTGATCATGCTGCTGATCGGTGCGGCGCTCGCCGTGACCGCGGTGTTCGCCGGTTCGCCCCCGAACCTGTGGCCGGCGTGGTCGTCGGACCAGGCGCCGCTGGCGTCGACTGCGCGGATGGTGGTCCCCGGCATCACGTACGTGGTCGGGTTCTCCCTCGTGGCGGTGCTGGCGGAGGAGTCGAGCCTGTCGCCGCGCCGCGTGGGCCGTGCCGTGGTGCTGACGGTCGGCATCGCCGCACTGTTCTACACGACCGTGCTGCTGGCGACCGCGACCGTGGTGCCGTGGGAGGACGTCGCCCAGATGGACCTCGGCACGATCGATGCGTTCACCGCGGCCGGCTTCCCGCTGCTGGGCTTCGGCGCGTTCCTGATCGCTGTGCTGGGCCTGGTCACCAGCTTCATCGGCCTGTTCGTCGCCTCCTCGCGCGTGGTGCTGGCGCTGGCGCGCGCCCGCATGCTGCCGAGCGCCCTCGCCGAGGTGCACGCCGGCTCCGGTGTTCCCCGCAATGCGCTGCTGTTCGTCCTGGTCATCACGATCGTGCTGGGCCTGCTGGGGCCGGGCGCCATCATTTGGTTCCTCGATGCGGGCGGCGTGTTCCTCGGGATCGTGTGGCTGCTGGTGGTGGTCGCGAAGTACCGCCTGCCGAGGCGGTTCCCGAACGCGCAGTACGCGTACCGGGCGCGGCCCGCGTTCCTGCCGGCGATCGGTGCAGTCGGTGCAGTGCTCGTGATCCTGTTCGCGCTGATCCCGGGCACGGGCCTGACACTGCAGTGGCCGGCGGAGCACATCATCCTCGCCGGTTGGGCGCTGCTCGGCGCTCTCATCTACACCCTCACCGACCGGCCCCAGGGCACGGACAGGGACGAGGCGCTGGATGAGCTGCTCGGCGCGGAGGCGTCAGCGGCGCTGCGGGGGCAGTGAAGCACGCCTCCAACGCCCGGCGGTCATCATCACCGCACAACGCGGCAATCGAAAACGGGCATACCCGCACAGAATCGGCGCGGTCGGCTTAGCATGGCGGTATCCCTCGCGCCCGCATCGAACACCGGCTGACCTGTCCAGCATCCGTGCTCGCGGCCCGGCGCGCCGCTCCACCCCGGAAGTCGCCATGCCCGCACCGCTCACCGCACGCCTGTCCACATTCGCCACCCGTGTGCGCGCCGTTGCGCTCGCTGTTCTCCTCACCACTGCCCTCGCCGGCTGCGATGACCTCACCTTCGGCAGCCCCGATGCACCCGCCTCGCCCCCGTCGGCCGCCTCCCCGGGGTCCGGCGGCGGCTCTGATGGCGGAGGGGCCGACGGATCCCCGGCGTCCGCCGAGCCTGTGCGCCCCGCGAGTTCCATGGATCTGACGGACGAGCAGAAGGCCCAGGTACCGTCGGCCGAGACGATCATGAACAGCACGCTGGATGTTCCGGGCGCCTGCGCTGCCTGGACCAATGCGCCCGAGGGCGATCTCAGTGCCGCGTCCATGAAGTTCGCGGGCAACGAGCCGGTGTCGATGGCGTTCACTGACGGGTACTCGAAGCCGATGTCATCCGGCCGTACCGTCTATGTGGATCCCGAGGTGGTGCAGCCGATCCTGTTCGAGGGGGAACCCGCCGTCCTCGTACAGCTGTCCTGCCGCTCGAGCGGGCATGACGCTGCTGTCACCCTCGCCGTGTACAGCGCAGATCTGACGTACATCGGCGAAGCGAACCGACTCAGCTCCGAGTTCTACGACACGGTCCGCAGGGCCGCCGGCGAGGACACTGTTCATGAGCTGTCCTACGCCGAGAACATCAGCATCGACGGCAGCACCCTCTCATTCACGATCCCGCACGCGTACGGCTACGCCGATTACGAGATGTGCGAGTCAGCTGAGGAACGCTGCGACAAGGTCCATGAGCTGAAGGTCAGCTACACCCTGAAGAAGGGCGAGTTCGCGCTCGAAGGCGCCGAGGACGTCTCCCCGAATGCACCCTCCGGGACGTACGGCATCTGGACTGAGGACAAGGTCCGCAACGCCACCCTGCCGGTGGGCGCCGAGTGCGGCTCATTCGGCTACTACTACCAGGCTGACCAGGACGGCAAGGCTCCGAAGCCGGAGCGCACAGCGTGGGGCGAGAAGTACTACGAACTCACGTTCGTGGACGGCGAGGCGAAGAACCCGGACCCGGACCAGCACGTGGGCGGGGCGATGGTCAGCGTGGACAAGGTGCACCGCGTGGAGAAGGACGGCAAGGGGTACATCCTGGCCGAGCTGTCCTGCACCGCCGGCGGCACCGGGTACTGGCGATCGATCTCCGTGTTCTCCGCGGACGGCGAGTTCCTCGGTTCGGCGGGCTCGACCGACGGCCCGAACTACCAGGCCGCGATCGAGAAGGACCCGCAGGTGGACTATGCGGAGATGCGCGGCAGCGAAGTCACCTCGTTCGACGGCTCCGTCATCACCATCCACGCCGTGGACATCCGCACGGTGAAGGACCCGTCGGACGCTCCCCACGCCTACATGGGCACCGGCACCGCGGACATCGAACTGACGATCACGCCGGGCAAGGGCCTGGTGATCACCGGCCTGACGGTGGAGGCGCCGGACCCGGAGGACAGCGACGCCAACGGGTGAGGCTCTCGGCGCGAGCGCGGGCAGGCGCGGGGCCAGGCGCGCGGGCGGCCGCGCCGATCAGTACCCGCGGCCGTCCTGGCCGATGAGCGCGGGCTCCGCCTTCCCGTCGAGGACGTCGAGGGCGTAGAGGGTTCGCCGGCCTCCCCAGTCGGACAGCAGATGCGCGTCTTCGCGGTCGATGAGGCGCCAGTCATCGAGCTCGGATTCCTGCAGGCGGATCGTCGCCTCGAGCTCCGCGGCGGGCATGACGCCGGCGTCGAAGATGAAATGGACGCCCATGGTGGAGCCCTGGGCGATGTGCGACGGCACCCAGTTCGCCACGAGCATGCGGCCCGCTGTCACCGTCAGACCGATCTCCTCCAGCACTTCGCGCTCCGCGGCGATGCGGGCGTCCTCACCGCCGTCGACCCCGCCGCCGGGCAACAGCCAGTGGTCGCGGTAGTTCGGCTTCTCGATCACGAACCGGCCATGCTCATCGCGGAGGATCACGGAGCCGGACGCGTGGATGGACGGCAGCTGCTGGTAGAAGTACGGGTCGGGCAGGAGCTGCGCGGCAGCGAAGTCACCTCGTTCGACGGCTCCGTCATCACCATCCACGCCGTGGACATCCGCACGGTGAAGGACCCGTCGGACGCTCCCCACGCCTACATG
>NZ_JAKRNG010000028.1:0-33803 GCF_022347125.1 Helcobacillus sp. ACRRO | reverse complement strand
GCCCCCGGACCCGACACCTCCTCCCCCACCGAGTTCGGTCGCCACATCGGCGTGCTCGGCTTCCGCTCCGACGAAGGGGTGCGCCGCAACGCGGGCCGCACCGGCGCCGCCGACGGTCCCCGGGCACTGCGCGCCGCCCTCTCCGGAATGGCGCTGCACGGCCCCCTCGGGGACGGCTCGGTCGCGATCGTGGACCACGGCGATGAGGTCACCCACGGGGAGGACCTCGAGGACGGGCAGGCGCGGCAAGCGGACGCCACCGGTCGGGCGCTGTCGGCCGACGGGAACACGCTCACCGTGGTGCTCGGCGGCGGCCACGAGACGGCGTGGCCGAGCTACGGCGGCCTTCAGCAGGCCCTGGACGCCGGTGCGCTTCGGCCGGACGACGCCGGCACGGGCGCGACAGGCGACGCCGGTGCGGGTTCGGGCGCGGCTGGTGACCGGCCCCGCTGGGGCGTCCTCAACCTCGATGCCCACTTCGACCTGCGCCGCGCCGACGCCCCCTCCTCCGGCACCCCGTTCCTGCAGATCGCTGAGGCGGAGCGCGCGCAGGGCCGCGACCTCAACTACGCGGTGGTCGGCATTGCGGAGGCGTCGAACACGAAGGTCCTGTTCGATACCGCGCGGGACCTCGGCGTTGAGTGGATGACCGATGAGGAGTGCGCATCCGTCGGCCGGGACGGCATCGCCGACTTCATCGAGTCGTTCGCCGAGCAGCTCGATGTCCTCTACCTGACGATCGACCTCGACGTCCTGCCCGCCCACACCGCCCCCGGGGTGTCAGCTCCGGCCGCGTTCGGGGTGGAGTTCGCGCTGATCCTGCATGCGGTGCAGGTGGCGGCGCGGACGGGGAAGCTGCGCCTGCTGGACGTGGTAGAGCTGAACCCGACCCTGGACATCGACGGCCGCACCGCGAAGGCCGCCGCCCGGCTCATCACCGACGCTGCGAGCATCGCCGCGGGCGAGACTGCCGGTGAGTGAGCTCGACGCCGTCGCCCCGGGGGTGCTCGTCAGCACCTCCCGCCGGGACCTGACCACCTCGACGGTGCTGGCGTCCATCAGCGAAGCGCTGCTGATCGACCCGTCGTGGGAACCCGATGAGCTGGCGGACCTCGCCGACCAGCTGGGGTCACGGTCCCTGCAGGTCACGGGCGGTTTCTCCACCCATGCCCACCATGATCACGTGCTGTGGCACCCCGCGTTCGGGCCCGCGCCCCGCTACGGGTCGCTGCCGACGGCGGCGCAGTGCGCACAGCACCGGGAGGACATGGTCGCGGCCCTCGGACCGGACTTCATGGGCGCTCCCGGCTCCGTCGGTGCGGTCCTGGGCGACCTGGTGGGGCGCGTGGAGCCGGCGCCGCACGCACCGGCGGACTCCTCGCGGATCTGGCTGCCCGCGGGCGCGGTGCCGCGCGGGTTCGAGCCGGAGTTCATCGTGCACAGCGCCCACGCCGACGGCCACACCGCGGTCTGGCTGGAGGACCAGGGCGTGCTCATTGCGGGAGACATGCTCAGCGATGTGGAGCTGCCGCTGCCGTACTCGGCGGCGAACATCGGCCCGTACCTCGACGCATTGGAGCGGCTGGAGCCGTACGCGGCGAAAGCGCAGGTCATCGTGCCGGGACACGGGCACGTGGGCTGGGGGCAGGCCGCGATGGAGCGCCTAGACGCGGACCGACGCTACCTGCGGCACGCCATGGCAGGGCGCACCCCGAACGATCCGCGACTGGAGAGTGCGCAGATGCGCGCTGTGCACGAGCAGCTGCTCGCCTCCGTCGCGGAGAGCGGCATCGGCCCAGCCTGAGCTGGGAACGGCCGCTCCCCACAGTTCAGCAGAAGAAAGCACGCCTGGAGCGCGCTATGCGTGCGGCATTCTGCTCACGTTCGGGCGGGACGGCTTACCAGATGCCGTCCTTCGAGGCCGCGCCACCGGTGGACGCATTGCCGGTGTCGAGCGAGCTGATGACTGTGCCTGGCTGCACCGGGACCTTTGTGTTGCTGGTCTGCGGGCCGGACATCGTCCAGTTGATCGGCGACTTCATGGTCGCGAGCTTCTGGTTGTAGTAGTCCACGCACAGCGACTGGTTCGGCAAGCCGATGCTCGCGAGGCTCGGGGCGAAGGTCTGCGCCGTCGGCACCGTGACCGTCAGATAGTTGGTCCACCGCTGGCCGCTGACTGCGCCGCCGGAGATGCCGAAGCGAATGTCCGCAGTCGTATCGCCCGAACCCGCAGCGGCGAGCTTTCCGGTCGCTGCCCAATTGACCGTGTGATGCACCTGGTTCGCCGCGCCGTTCGTGGGCTGCGGCCCAATGCCTCCCCCACCGTTGACAGTGCGGGTGCCCCAGCTGGTGACGACGCTCGTGAGACCGCGCCCGGTGCGGACCTTAGTGGTGGACAGGTCGTTGTAGCTCATCAGGCGCACACCGAGGTTGAGCGGTTGCGTGGACGAGAACGTCACTGGGCAGCTACCGGCGTTCGTGACGTTCACATAGACATCAGTGGCGTATCCGTTGCCAGCGCCGAGCGGCTGATAGAAGTTGATGTCGAGTGAGATCGGCTTGCCGTTGCAGAAGAACTGCTGCTCGGCTTTCAGGAAGGCGGCGTCGATCTTCTGCACAGAGGCGCTGTTGCAGGTGCCGCTGGAGGCTGCGTACGCCGGCGCCGCAACGGACACCGCAGCGGCGGGCACCGTCCACGCCGCACCGGCCGCGAGGGCGCGGCGGCGGGAGAAGTCTCGCCGGGCAGAGGTGGTGGACGAGTCGCGCTCAGTCATCGGAGAGCCTTTCTGGTGGAGGGATGGTCGGGGGCCCATGCGCGCCGGCGGTCACCTACCAATGGGTTAAGACACTTGTACGGCGCTCATCTCCAGCATGCTCCCGTTACCTGAACGAGATCAACAGGGCGTGACCGGTCCCCACCCGCCCGCGACCAGTGCGGCACCACTCGGGCGCGCCATGACGGCATTCATCCCACCACCCCCGGCGCATACCAGCCCCAGTGCCTGCCCGGACCGGGGCTACGATGGTGGCACTGTTCCCACCCGCCCGGCGCTCTCCGATCTCCGCGCCGCGGCCTCACTCCTCAAGGTGTCGCCTGTGAGCACTGCTGCCCCAGAACCCCATCGTCCACCATCCGGCGCTGCACCCGTCGGCGCTGCACCCGTCGGCCCCGACCGCACCCTCGTCGAACGCAACGGGATCGACGTCATCGCCGAATCGGAGCGCACCGCCGCACCCCACCAGCTCTTCTGGCCGTGGTTCGCCGCCAACGTCTCCGTGTTCGGCATGTCCTACGGCGCGTGGACCCTCGGCTTCGGCATCTCCTTCGTGCAGGCCGTGATCGTCTCCATCATCGGCATCGTGGTCTCGTTCCTGCTGTGCGGCCTCATCGCCATCGCCGGCAAGCGCGGCTCCGTCCCCACGATGGTGCTGTCCCGGGCAGCGTTCGGGGTGCACGGGCAGAAGGTGCCCGGCATCGTCTCGTGGCTGACCTCCATCGGCTGGGAGACCATGCTCGCGATCTCCGCCGTGCTCGCCACCGCCACCGTGTTCGAACTGCTCGGCCTCGCCCACGGCACCACCGTGCTCGTGATCGCCGCGGTCGCGATCGCGGCGCTCATCGTGGGGGCGTCCGTGCTCGGCTACCACACGATCATGCGGATGCAGTCGATGCTGACGTGGGCGACCGGCGCGTTCACCATCCTGTTCATGATCCTCGTGATCCCCCACATCGACCTCGGCGCCGTGATGTCGATGGAGAACGGCACGGTTCAGCAGACCGTCGGTGCGCTCGTCATGGTGATGACCGGGTTCGGGCTCGGCTGGATCAACATCGCCGCGGACTGGTCGCGGTACCAGCGCCGATCCACGTCCGACGGGGCGATCGTCGCCTGGAACACCATCGGCGGCTCCGCAGCCCCCATCATCCTGGTGACGTTCGGCCTCCTCCTCGCCGGCTCCGATGCCGACTTCGCCGCTCAGGTGGGCGATGACCCGATCGGGGCGCTCGCCACTCTCCTCCCCCTGTGGGCGCTGATCCCGTTCTGGATCGTGGCGGTGCTGACCCTCGTCTCCGGCGCGGTCCTGGGCATCTACTCTTCGGGCCTCACCCTGCTGTCCCTCGGCGTGAACATCCCCCGCCCCGCGGCGGCCGCAATCGACGGCATCATCCTCACTCTCGGCACCGTCTGGGTGGTGTTCTTCGCGCAGAGCTTCATCGCGCCGTTCCAGTCGTTCCTCATCACCCTCGGTGTGCCGCTCGCCTCCTGGGCAGGCATCCTCATCGCTGACATCCTCAGCCGCCGCGCCGACTACGACGAGCAGGCCCTGTTCGACGCGCGCGGCCGCTACGGCTCGATCGACTGGACCTCGATTGGGACGATGGCGGTGGCGTCGCTGGTCGGTTGGGGGCTCGTGGTGAACTCCTTCGCCGGGGAGGCCTCGTGGAACAACTGGCAGGGCTACCTGCTGGAGCCGCTCGGCCTCGGCAGGTGGAATGCGGCCGACGGGTTCTGGGAGGGCGACTGGGCGTACTCCAACCTCGGGGTGCTGCTGTCGCTCGTGCTGAGCTTCCTGGTGACCCTGGTGCTGCGGCGCGGCTCGATCCGCCGCCAGGAAGAGGGGGCGCTGGGCCGCGGTGAGGGGCGTCGTGGCTGAGCCTTCGCCGTTCCTCGTGATCGTGGACCCGCAGGTCATCTTCGCGGCGGACGGCAGTGACTGGCAGTCGCCGTTCTGGGCCGACGCCGAACCCAACATCCTTCGCCTCGCCGACGCGTTCGGTGAGCGGGTCGTCGTGACGCGATGGCTGCCCACCGCGAACCGCTCCACCTCGTGGGGTGACTACTTCGAGGCGTGGCCGTTCGCCGACGTCCCCGCCGACGACCCGCTGTACGACCTGCTGCCGGGGTTCGAAGACCTGTCCCCGCACCCCACGGTGGATGAGCCGACGTTCGGCAAATGGCATCAGCAGCTGCGCGACATTGTGGGTGACGCCACCGAGGTCGTGGTGGCGGGCGTGTCCACGGACTGCTGCGTGATCTCCACCGTCCTGCCCGCGGCCGACGCCGGCGCCCGCATCACCGTGGTCGCCGACGCCTGCGCCGCTTCCAGCACCGAGAATGGTACGGCGGCGATGCACGTGATGGGGCTGTACCCGCCGCAAGTGCAGATCACGACGACCGCCACAGTGCTGGCGTCCCGCGCCACCACAACATAAACGCCTTCGAATCATAAAAACGCCCGCCCCATCAACCACGTGCGTGATCGATGGGGCGGGCCAATGCTGGAGCGATCAGTGCTCGCAGTAGTGATCACCGTGCTCGGCGTGCTTGTGGCCATCGTGGATGTAGTCCACGTGGTCACCGTGCTGCACTGCTTCGTGACCGCAGTTCTCGCCGTGAGTGTGCTCTTCCTTAGTGTGGTGCTTTTCGCAGGACATGTCCGCTCCTCTGTCAGTGGTGTTTTCTGGTCTGCAGTGCCTGCACAGTCAGTGCTGGGCACCCGCAAGGTTTTCAGCAGTATGAGCGAGCGCATCTTCAACCACGTGCAGCACTTGCTGATCCGAGATTGAGTAGCGGACTTCCTTGCCATGCCGGCAGCAGGTTACCAATCCCACGCTTCTCAGCGCTTTGAGATGCTGCGACACCACAGGCTGCGCCAAGTTCGACGCCTCCGCGATTCGCCCCACCGGCATTTCCCCATCACGCAGCGTGAGAAGCACACCGACTCTGGCCGCATTGCCCAGAACCTTGAACAGCTCCGCAGTTCGGATGAGGTGGTCCATCTCGCTCATATGCCCAGCCTGACATATATATTGCTTTATTGCAATATCTTGATGTGTTGGTTGGTGGCGCCCCGGCTAGCCAGTGATCCCGAACCGCTCCAACTGCTTGCGGGCGCCCGCGTTCTGCATCGCCAGCAGCTCCGCGTAGATGCCGCCGGAACGGGCCAGTTCCGCGGGGGTGCCGATCTCGTCGATCTGCCCGTCCTTCAGGGTGACGATGCGGTCCACGTTCGCGATGGTGGACAGGCGGTGCGCGATGATCAGGGAGGTGCGGTCCGCCATCAGTTCGTCGAGGCCGCGCTGCACTTCGCGTTCGCTCTTGGTGTCGAGGGCGCTGGTGGCTTCGTCGAGAACGAGGATGGGGGCGTCCTTGAGGATGGCGCGGGCCACGGCGATGCGCTGCTTCTGCCCGCCGGACAGCTTCAGGCCGCGCTCCCCCACCACGGTGTCGTACCCGTCGGCGAACTTCTCGATGAAGCGCTCCGCGTTGGCTTTGCGGGCGGCTGCGCGGATCTCGTCATCGGTGGCGTCGGGCCGGCCGTAGGCGATGTTCTCGCGGATCGTGCCGGAGAACAGAGACGCGTCCTGGAACACCACGCCGACCCGGGCGCGCAGGTCCTGCACCTGCAGGTCCGCCACGTCGTGCCCCGCCACCGAGATGCGTCCCGAGCGGGCCTGGTAGAGGCCGAGCAGGAGGTTCACGATGGTGGATTTGCCGCCGCCGGACTCGCCGACGAACGCCACCTTCTCGCCATGATGGATGCTGAAGGAGATGTCCTGGAGGACATCGCCCCCTTCGTCGTACGCGAAGTGGACGGAGTCGAACTCCACCGTCGGCGCCCCCGCCACGGGTGCGATCGCGGAATCGCGTGACTGCTGCAGGGTCCGCATCGGGGAGCGGGCATCGATCGGGGTGTCCATGACGCGGAAGTAGTCACGGGAGCCGGCGATGGCGCGCTGGGCCATGTCGATGAGGTAGCTCATCGACTCCACGGGCTGGCGGGCCATCATCATCATCTGGATCAGCAGCACCATCTCGCCGACCGTGAACGCTCCCTGCACGGTGTTCACGAAGATGATCACGTAGATCGCGAAGAACACGACGTTGAGGGCGGTGCGGCGCAGGATGTCCATCGTGTGCCAGTGCTTCGACTGTTCACGAGTGGTGGCGTCGGTCGTGATGAAGCGGCGGGTGAAGGCGTTCAGTTCGCCCTTCTCACGCACGAACGACTTCACCACGCGGATCTGCCCCACCACTTCGCTGAAGCGGCCGGAGGCGATGTCGATCTGTTCGTTCTTCTGCCCTTCGAGCTTCTGCCATTTCGTGGAGGTGAGGGCGGTGAGCCACACGTACACGGGGAACACGATGGCGAGCAGCACGGCGAGCGGCCACGCGTACCAGCCGGAGATGACGAGCACCGCGACGGTGGTCAGCAGCATGGTCGCGAACATGTTGGACATGGTCTTCGCGAACTGCGAGATCTCGGTGATGGAGCGGTTCAGCCGCGCCACGATGGTGCCGGTGAGTTCGCTGTCGTACCAGGACTGCGGCAGGTGCAGCAGCTTCTCGTAGTAGCGGACCGAGAGGATGGTGCGCATGCGGTTGGCCATGACGTCGCCGTACCAGCCGCCGATGTTGTGCAGCAGCGCCTGCGCCGTGAGCGCCACGAGGATCCACACGGCGGTCCAGATGATGGAGGACATGGCGCCGTCGGCGGGGCCGCCGTTCGCGGCGGAGGCGGCGACGATGTCGGTGGCGTGACCGACGAGGAACGGCACCAGCAGGGTCGCGACGGTGGCGAGGGTGCTGGTGAGGAGGATCGCCAGGTAGAACGGCCAGAGCCGACGGGTGAAGCTGAGGATGCGCAGGAGGGGTTTCATCGTCTTCGAACCTACTCCTGCGCATCCTCGCGCGGCCAGGATCAGTGGGGAACGCGGCACCCCTGCTGCACGTAGGCGTCCATCTCGCCTTCGGGCACCATGGAGCCGCCGGTCAGCCACGCCAGGTGCATCGCGTCGGTCGGGAGGTTGAGGCCAGCTCCCCGCCCGGCGGCGATGCGGGCGGCGGAGTCGAGGGCGGCCGCGGAACTGGGCTCCACCCGGATGCCGTCGGCCTCGGAGAGCTGGGCGAGGCGGCGGAACATGGCGTCATCGCCGACCGTCACGAACGCGTCCACCAGCTTCTCCACCGCGGCGCCCACGAACCCGGAGGGGCTGGCGCAGGCGAGGCCGTCGGCGACGGTGACGTTGGTGAGGCCGATATCCCGCACCGAGATCTCCTCGTGGGCGCCGGTGAGGACGCCGAGCAGCATCGACGGGGACTGGACGGGCTCCACGAAGATGCAGCGCACCGCGTCACCGAATTCGGTCTTGAGGCCGAAGGCGACACCGCCGGGGCCGCCGCCCACACCGCACGGCAGGTGCACCACGAGGGGTTCGGCCTGCGTCGGTGTCCGGCCTTCGCGGCGCAGCTGGGCGGCGAGGCGGCGGCCGGCGACGGCGTAGCCGAGGAACAGGGAGCGGGAGTTCTCGTCGTCCACAAAGTAGAGGGAGTCGTCGCCGGCGGCCTGGGCGCGGGCCTCGGCGACCGCGACGGAGTAGTCGGCGTCGTATTCGACGACTTCGACGCCGTGGGAGCGCAGCATGTCCTTCTTCCAGGCGCGGGCGTCGGCGCTCATATGGACGCTGACGGCGAAGCCGAGCTGGGCGGACATGATGCCGATGGACAGGCCGAGGTTGCCGGTGGAGCCCACGGCGATGCGGTGGCGGGCGAACAGGGCGCGGGCGTCGTCGCCGGCGAGGATGCTGTAGTCGTCGTCGGTGGAGGTGAGGATGCCGTGCTCGAGGGCGAGCTGTTCGGCGTGGACGAGCACTTCGTAGATGCCGCCGCGGGCTTTGATGGAGCCGGAGATCGGCAGGTGGGAGTCGAGTTTGCCCCACAGGTCGAGGGAGCCGACGGGGCCGTCCGCGAGCGCGGCGCTGGTGCCGGGGAGGGCCGCGAGGGGCGATTCGATGATGCCGGGGGTGCCCCAGTCGGCGGCGGAGGAGGCGGTCTGGGGGAAGACAGCGGCGAGGTAGGGGGCGAAGCGGCGGAGGCGGGCGTCGGCGTCGTCGATGTCGGCGCGGGTGAGGCCCACGCTCGCCAGACCGACGGATGCCGGTGTGGTGAGAGCGGGCTCGTTCAGCCAGATCGTGGGGCGGGCGGCGGCGATCTCGCTGATCACGGGGTGTTCGCGCTCCCAGGCGGCGAGGGGGCGGCCGGCGAGCAGGTGGGGCTGCGTGTCAGGGGTGCGGTCCATTCGCCGATCATGTCATGCATGGTGCGCCGTTCGGCGGGCACTGACGGTTCCGATGTGTCCGTTCTGCGGATATTCTGTGACCATGAAGCGCTTGCACCGCGCCGGCCTGGTTCCGGCGCTCACTCTCACTGCTGTTCTGGGTCTGTCGGGCTGCGGCCTGTCGTTCGGCGGTGATGAGCCGTACGCCAAGGACGATTCGGGCGGCGGGTCGTCGTCCCCGGCGTATGCGGGATCGGAGAACAGCCCCGGCGCGTCCGACGGAGGCGGCGAGTCGCCCTCCGCTTCCCCCACCGAGTCGGAGTCGCCGAGTCCAGAGGCGAGTGAGTCCCCGTCGGCCTCGAAGAAGCCGTTCCAGCCGGCGCCGTCCTCCACCACGGACAGCCCTCAGCAGGCGGCGCCCGCTCAGCCTGCGCAGCCGGCCCCCGCGCAGCCGGCCCCGGCTCAGCCGAGCAGCGCGCCCGAGGACGGCGGCCCCTACCATTCCCAGTTCAACGAGTCCGACAGTGACTTCATCGATGCGCCGGTCACCGCACCCGAGGGCCTGCCGCCGGAGATGGTGAAGGGGTATCGGAAGCTGAAGCCGCCGCCGTCGGGGGCGTGGGCCGAGGACCACATGCAGCCGTGGATCACGTATGACACGGCGTCGGACCTCTCCTGGGTGCAGGTCATCAGCACGGACAAGAAGTACAGCCAGATCCTCCTGTTCCACAAGGGGAAGTACATCGGCGTCACCACCGGCAAGGCGCAGCCGGGGCATCAGACGGTGACGCGGATGTCCAACAGTTCGATCCTCGTGATCTACCGGACGGATCGGGGCAACTACCAGGTGACCTACACGTGGCAGCCGGGCAATAAGAAGGAGCCCGTGCGAATGGACGGCGACGCCCCCGTCATGAACTGACGCCGAACGGCCCCAGTCGAGCGGGCGCGTTCAGCGCTGCCGCCGCGGCGGGCGCGCTCAGAGCACCAGTGTCTCCACCAGGGTGAACACGCCGACGGCGGCGAGCAGCCCGGAGAACACCAGGGTGAGGGTGGAAGGGCGCGCCTTCTGCGACAGCGGCCCGCCGAGGAGCGAGCCGGCCATGGAGCCGGCGAGGAACAGCAGCACGAGCGGCCAGTCGATCTGCACGTCGGTCCCGATGCGGGCGATGAGGGACACCGCGGAGGACATGATCATCACCAGCAGGCTGGTGCCGGCTGCGCGCCGCATGTCCAGGTGCAGCCCGATCACGAGCATCGGCACCACGATGAACCCGCCGCCCACACCGAAGAACCCGGTGAGGAGGCCGGTGAGGGTGGCGGCGGCGATGAGGAGGGGCAGTTTGGGGCGGCCGACGGGTGAGAGCGTCGCCTCGGTCCTCTGCTCCGCCTCGGCACTGGTCTCAGCGCGGGATTCGCCTGCCGCATCGGCGCGGGCTTCGGCTGCAGCGTGGGCGCGGGCCTGGGCTGCGCGGCGGTTCTCGCTGCGGCGAGTCTCCAGGCCGCGCCTGATCATCGCGACCGCCACGAGCATGAGCAGCGCGGAGAACAGGATGAGCAGGATCTGCCCGGGGACGAGTGCGGAAGCGCGGGACCCGGCGACAGCGCCGACGAGGGAGATGCCGCCGAAGATCAGGCCGTCGCGGACGGCGACGGAGCCGCGCCGCCAATGGTGGATGATGCCGACGATCGCGGTGACACCGACGATGACCAGGGATTCCGCGGCCGCTGTGTGGGGGTCCTGCGCGAGCAGGTAGACGAGCACGGGAACGGAGAGGATGCCGCCGCCGGCTCCGAGCGCACCGACGACCAGGCCGATGCCGAGGCCGAGGAGGATGGGGAGGACCATGCCCCCATGGTCTCACTGAGCAGGCACGCGATGTGAGGCGCAAAGCCGGAGGTGGAGTTGAATGCAGAAACTGGTACGAACTGCTCGATCAACGACGATGGCCCTCGGCGCCGTCTCGAACGCACCGCGTTGCCAGCAGTTCAGCACTTTCACTCATGCCAAGCCTGCCTTCGGCAACCCCAATGACCAGGTCATACGCATCATCATCTGGGGCGACGAGGTCCCACCCATTGAGTCCGAGGAAAACATGAACAGCAAGGAACCCAAGCCTCTTGTTGCCATCGACCAATGGTCGATGGCAAACGAGTGACTCCAGCAGTGCTGCGGTCTTTTCCATCTCCGTTGGGTAGACATCATTGCCCCACAGAGTCGTGGTGGGACGTACGGCAGCAGCTTCGAGGAGGCCCAGGTCCCTGATTGGCCCAACATCAAGATCATCGATGAGGCCCAAGAGGTCCACAAGGTCCAAGAACTGTGTCATTGACCCAGCCGGTCCAGCAGCTCGGCATAACGAGCCCGACCCGATGAGGACAGTCGGCGCACCTGTTCACGATGGGCGCGACGCTCAGCCGCCTCGCGAATCGCACGGGCGACCGTCTCCTGTTTGCTGAGCCCCTCGGCGCGCGCAAGCTCGGCAAGCAGTCGATCGTCATCGGGGGAGAGTCGAAGAGTCATGGCCATGACAACATGGCATCAATCCGGTACCACTGTCGCGATCCCCACCTCGGCTCCTGCGGGATGTCGCACCTCTCTGGCTCGCCTTCAGCAGCATCAAGGCTTGCGCGCCAGATCACACCCGTGTCTAGAATAGCTCTCATGACGATCACGCCTCCTGCTTCGACGACTGCTGTTCGAACCGATGGGGGCGCTGCCCCGTCGGCCTACCTCCGCCATCCGGATCTGCACGATGACCTGGTGGTCTTCTGCGCCGCCGACGACATCTGGGCCGCTGACCTCCCCACCACGGAGGGGCCGGCCCCGCATGCGCGGCGCCTCACCGACGACGGCGTGCCCGTCTCCTACCCCCGCATCTCCCCCGACGGCGCCCATGTCGCCTTCACCTCCAGCGCCACCGGCGCCCCCGAGGTGCATGTGGTCTCCACCGACGGCTCCGCCGACGCCCGCCGCCTCACCTATTGGGGCAACCGCAGCACTCGAGTCGCCGGGTGGCTGGAGGACGGCCGGATCCTCGTCACCACTGGTCACCGCGCCCCGAACACGCAGCGCGACGCACAGCTGTGGGCCCTCGACCTCGACGGCGGCGCCGACCTGCTGCCGTTCGGCCGCGCCGGCGAGATGGTGCGGCACTCCTCCGGCGTGACGGTGGTGGTGACGCCGTGGCGGAAGGAGCCGGCGCACTGGAAGCACTACCAGGGCGGCACCGCGGCGCGCCTGTGGGTCTCCCGGGAGGACGTCCCACTCGATGCCCCGCTGTCCGAGCATGCACAGCGCACGTGGGAGCCGCTGCGCGACGACCTGCTCGCCTCGAAGACCCGCCTCGCGTTCATCGGCGACCGTCTCGTGTTCGCCTCCGACACCCCGGGCGAAGGCGCCTCCCTGACCGATCGTGCGTCCGGGAACCTGTGGTCGATCGCGCTGGATGGAACCGATCTGCGCCGCCACACCGACATCGACAGCGCCGACGGGTACCTGCGCGACCCGGCCGTGTCCGGTGAGCGGGTCGTGTTCACCTCCCGCGGTCGACTGTTCATCAAGGACTCCCTCGATGCGCCCGCCCGGGAGGTTCCGGTACAGGTCAGCGGTGTGGGCGCGTCCCGTCGGCCCGCCCTGGCGGACCCGGCGCATGCGCTGATCGCGGCGCGGCCCACGCGGGATGCGCGCGCATCGGTGATCGAGTGGCGCGGCAGCGCCCATGTGCTGACGCACCGCGGCGGCCCGGCGCGCCTGCTGGCCGGCCAATGCGGCCTGCGGATCCGGGAGGCGTCACCGCTGGGCGGCACCGGGTACGCGGTGTTCGTGACCGATGAGCTCGCACAGTCCGACCGCGTCCCCAGCAGCGCCGATGCAGCGGGCGCAGGCGGTGCCGCAGCTGAGCCGGTCGTCGGCTCCGACGCCCTCGGTGTCCGCCGCCTCGACGCCTCCTCCAGCGCCGACGTGTTCGACCTCGGCGATGTGGGCCGCATCCTCCATGCCGTCCCGTCCGCCGACGGCCGGCGCGTTGCGATCAGTTCGCACGACGGCACTGTCCGCGTCGTCGACCTCGACCACGCCGGCGAGGGCGCTGACCTGCGCATCTCCCTCGGCGGGGTGCGGAACATCGCCCACTCCACCGGCGGTGAGGTCGCCGATCTGGCGATCTCTCCGGATTCGCGCTGGCTGGTGTGGTCCGAACCGAACTCGTGGCATCTGAGCCGGCTGATGATCGCGGACCTGGAGGAGAAGGACCCCGTCGGCCGGCCCCTCACCTCCGGGGCGTTCCGGGAGGCCCACCCGGCGTTCTCCGCGGACGGCAAGCATCTGGCGTTCGTCTCCAGCCGCACCCTCGACACCGTGTACGACGACCTCGTGTTCGACCTCGCGTTCGTGAACGCGCAGCGCCCGCACCTGCTGCCGCTGGACCGCACCACGGAGGACCCGTTCGGGCCCCGCGTGGACGGCTGGGCGGCGACGGCCGCGGAGGCGAAGCCGGACGAGGCGGGCAGCGCCTCCGGCCGCCCCGGCGCTGACGGCGCTGCGGCGATGCGGACCGACGGCACCACGGCGCCCACCGGTCCCCAGTCCCCGGTTGCCGCCCCGACCACCACGGTGCACCTCGACGGCGCGGAGCAGCGGATCCTGCCGTTCCCCGTGGAGTCCGGGCGGATCTCGCAGCTGCAGGCGGTGAAGGACGGGTTCGTGTGGCTGCGCCACCCGCAGGAGACCGTCATCGGCTCCACCCGCGCCGGGGTGGAGGGGGAGGCGCCGAAGCCGACGCTGGAGATGTGGAACCTGAAGGACCGCCGCCTGCTCACCCTCGCCGAGGGCGTGGACCAGGTGGAGGCGTCCGGTGACGGTGAGCATCTGGTGATCCGGCAGGGCGATGCTCTCGTGCAGATCCCGTCGGCCCGCACCACCGAGGAGGACGACCCGGCGCGCATCGAGATCGACACGTCCCGCCTGCGGCTGATGGTGGATCCGGTGGCCGAGCGCCTCGGGATGCTGTGGGACAACTACCGGATCATGGCGCAGCAGTTCTGGCGGGCGGACATGGACGGGCAGGACTGGCACGCGATGACCTCCTGGTACGAGGACGTGGTGCCGCGCCTGGTCACCCAAAGCGATGTCGTGGACATGATGTGGGAGGTGGTCGGTGAGCTCGGCACCTCGCACGCCTATGTGGCGCCCGCCGAAGTCGATGTGGAGAGGCCGCCGATGCCGGGCCTGCTGGGTGCGGAGCTGGTCCGCGACGGGGACGCGTGGGTGATCGAGCGGATCCTCACGGGGGATTCGTCGGATCCGGCGTCGCGCTGCCCGATCCTGGCTCCCGGTGTGGCGGCGCAGGTGGGTGACCGCATCGTCCAGGTGGACGGCCGTGACGTGGACCCGGCCCAGGGGCCGGCGCCGCTGCTGGTCGGCACGGCCGACAGGCCGACGGAGCTGGTGCTGGAGCGGCCCGGCGCGACGGGTGCTGATGCGCGCCGCCGCGTTGTGGTAGTGCCGACGGGTGACGAGCATGACCTGCGGTACCAGTCGTGGGTGCAGTCGCGCCGCGAGTTCGTGGCGGAGCGCTCCGGCGGCCGCCTCGGCTACCTGCACATTCCGGACATGATGTCCGGCGGGTGGGCGCAGATGCACCGCGACCTGCGGGCGGCGTCCGAGAAGGAGGGCATCGTGGTGGATGTCCGCTACAACAGCGGCGGCCACACCTCGCAGCTGGTGACGGACCGGCTGGCGCGCCGCGTGGTGTCCTGGGACTACCCGCGGCATCAGGAGCCGGGCACGTATCCGGCGTTCGCGCCGCGCGGCCCGATCGCGCTGGTGACGAACCAGGATGCGGGCTCCGACGGCGACATCGTGAACGCCGTGTCCCAGGCGATGGGGATCGGTCCGGTGATCGGCACCCGCACCTGGGGCGGTGTGATCGGCATCGACGGCCGCTTCGACCTGGTGGACGGCACGGGTATCACGCAGCCGAAATATGCGTCCTGGTTCGAGGGCAAGGACTGGGGGATCGAGAACTACGGCGTGGATCCGGACATCGAGGTGCCCATCCCGCCGAATGCGTGGGTCGCGGGTGAGGATCCGCAGCTGGCGCGGGGCGTGGATGAGGTGCTGGCGGCTCTGACGGACCGCCCGGCTGCGGTGGCTCCGCCGCTGCCGCCGGCCCGCTACGGCGGTGGCGGCGCTGCCTGATCCCACCAGCCCTGCGCTGGGTGAGCGCCTCGCCGAGGCGTGGGCCGACGGGTCCCTGATCCCCGTCGGCCCCGCCCCGGCTGCCGAGCTCCCCGCTTCCGAGCACCCTGCTCCGAAGCTCCCGCCTGCCGAGCGGGTGCGCGCGGACCTGGTCGGCACCGGCGAGTCGTATGCGGCGTGGCGGCTGTCCGCACCGGGCACGGACCCGGTGACGGTGCGGGTGCCGCTGACGGACGCGGCGGTCGGCCTGGAGTTCCCGGCGCTGCGCCTGGTGCAGGAGCACGCGCCTCAGGCGGGGCCGGCGCCGCTCGCCGCCCACCCGGATGGGGCGACGAGTCCGATCGGGGTGCCGTGCGCGGTGACGGGGTTCGTGCCGGGCGAGGTTCTGTCGCCTCAGGGGTGGACGCCGGCGCATCTGGCGGCGCATGCGCGCCTGCTGGCGCGCCTGCACACGATCGCGCTGCCCGGCCGGGGCGCTCTCCCTGTGCTCGCGCCCGGGCCGTTCTCACTGGAGGCGGAGGCGGCGTCGGTGTTCGCATGGTGGGAGGAGCACCACCCGGAGGCGCTCGCGCTGCCCGGCGACCCCGCCGGCAGCGCTGGGGCCGACGGAACCCGCCGCATCCTGGACCGCGCCCTCGCGTTCTGTTCCCGCATCGACCGCGACGCGGGGCTGACCAGCGATTTCGTGCTGTCCCACGGGGATCTGTGCGCCACGAACGTGGTGTGGTCGCATTCTGAACACCCGAGCCCCGAACGCGACCGCACGGCCGCCCCCGGCACACCGGTGCCGGGGTTCATCGACTTCGAGTGGGCACAGGCCGATGACCGCGCCCGCGACCTCGCCATCATCGGCGGCGCCGTCCACGGCGGCCCCTGGTACGTCCCCATGGACGACGCTGCGGTCCGCGCATTCGTCGCGGAGTACGTGCGGGAATCCGAATCGCTGACGGATGCGGCCGCGCCGCTGGATGCGGATCATCTTCTGCTGCGGCGTGACGGCTGGGTCGCGTACGAGCGGACGGCGATGCTGCTGCACTGCTCAGCGCGCGCATCCGTGGGCAATGAGCTTCACCGCCGCGTTCTGCCGGGCCTGCGGGAGCGCCTCAGTGCGTTCCTCGCGGGCTGAGGCGACCCGGCACGGCGCCCGGGATCCGCTTGGTGTCAGCGGGAGGCGACGCTGTGGCGGGACCCGTCGGACCCACCAGCGTTGGCGGAGCCTGCCTGCGCCGCCCACCGAGCGCTCGCGAGAGGCGCAGCGAGCAGGCCGACGGGCCCCGCTGCACGTCGTGATCTTCACCGGCAGTCTCCTCACGGTCTGTTGGATGATGGGCTTCGACATCCGCGCCATACTCACAGGCACCCCCTCCGCCACGAGGCCGTTCACCGGCGGCCCCTTCCTCCTCTTCCCCTTCCTGTTCGCACTGATCGCCAGCAGGATTGTGGTCGGCAAGATCCAGAGCGCCCTATCGGGCCACCGGACCCCGGCCAGTCCGCAGCGCCCGTCGGCCCCGTCCCAGCGCTCGTCGGCCCGATCCCGACGGAGGGCGATGCGCAGGCAGAACTCCCCGGTCTCCGGTGCCGATACGGTCGACCCGTACAGCGATGCCTCCCCGTGGTCCTCGCGCGGCAACGACATCGGGTACTCCCATGCCTCTGATTCCGCCCCTGGAGGCGCCGAGCAGTGGCGCCGGGGCGATGCAGCAGAGAGGGCCAGCGACCCCATCATCAGGATCGGCGACTGGGTGACGCGGAACAAGGGGGCCAGAACCTTCGCCTCACTGCCCATCGCGTCCGTGCTCAAGATCTTTCTGCCGACGCTCTTCTTCTCCGCGGCCGGTGCGTTCCTCATGCCGCGGGGCGCGGGGACGTCGTTCCTGGCGCTCATGGTCCTTGTCGCGCTCGGCGGGACCCTGCTGATGGCGGCGTACTACCGCAAGGCGAAGGACCAGCAGCGCAAGGAGCGGCAGTCCGCCTACCTGAGGGACAACGTCACGCAGTTCAATGAGGAGTTCGGCTCTTCGGACGTTGACAGCGGCCGCCCCAGCACCTCGAACCCCGACCCGTCCTGGCGCTGGGGCTGAGGGGGCCAGCAGTTCCGACCGATACCATCGGGCTTCCACGAAGCACACCGACACAGATGCAGCCACTCGCTGCGGTGTGCGCGATCGGATTTCCTCTGTTCGTACTGATCGGCACGCTTCAGCGCCGCCGGTAGACTGTGCTGCGCTTCAGAGCGGCCGATAGACCGCCGCTCTGGGTCCCCCCCTCCTCCATTCCGAGCCGATGCAGGTGTTTGGGGTCCCGTTGCCAGTCCCGCGCCACCGTGACCCTCAGATCCAAGCAGACGGGAGTTCCGAGCGGCCTGGCACGAGGACCCCGTGCGGCCGGGAAGCAGCAGGCGGGCCGTGGCCGGCGCGGATAGGACACCGCCCGCCCCGGCAGGAAGCCGGGGCGGGCGAAGAAGATGCCACAGGGATTCAGTTGATGTAGAACGGTCCCTGGCGCGTGATGGTCTCCGTCTTGCCGCTGGGCAGCCGATAGGTGACCTTGCGGACGGAGACGGCGGCGGCCGCGAACTGGGTGGACTCATTGGTCAGGCCCTTGGCATCCGCGTGGTAGGTCAGCCTCGGGTGGCACCGCCGCCGGCACTCTTCGGGACGTAGGTGTGCGGGTGCTTACCGTCTGTCACGCCCGTCGCGAAGAGGTAGCTCTTGCACGTGCGGTCCGAGTTGTAGGTCGGGGCGGGCAGCAGGTCGGCCGGCACGACGCCGTTCCGCGTGGCGGCCGTGTAGGTGAACTCCCACGCCTTGCTGACCCCGAACGTGCCCCTGTATTTGGGGTAGTTGTTCTTGAAGGCGGTGGCGTACCGGCTGAAGTCGTAGTCGAACCAGTTGCGGGTCATCGCCCCCGTGGCACCGTTGGCCGGATCCCACACCTTCGCGATGGGCTCCTTCGGGAGCTGGTAGAAGCTGATGTCGGTTGTGCTCCGGGTGGTCCCAGCCGCCGTCCATCGGCACCCGGTGATGTCCTGGTAGCTGGAGTTGCACACCTTCTTGGAATCCTTGACGTGGGAGTTGCCGAGGTCGTAGAAGCCCGGCCCCCGGCCCTCGTTCACCGAGTCATCGCGGGCCATGAAGATGAACGACTGGGTCATGCTGACGATCTCGGCGTCCGCGGGGATGTTCATGACGTTCATCCACGTGCCGACGAAATCGAATATCTGCGTGGTGTTGCGGGAGTTGCTGCCCCAGTTATAGGTGAGGTCCGCGTATGCCTCGATCTTCGGCGTGCAGTTCGAGGGGCTGGGGCTGACCGCATAGGCCGGGGCAGCGACGGCGGTGGCCACGGCCGGGGCGGCCCAGGCGATGCCGGCAGTGATGGTTCTGCGATTGATCGAGCGCGTCTGTTCGTTGGCCAAGGGGAACCCCTCCTCGAGGTCTGAGGTGACTAGTGGTCGAGATCTGAAGTGAACCGTGAACGAACCGTTTCAATGACCAGCTCGCCATCAGAGACGGTAACTCGCCATCGGACATGGTAACTCACCATCAGGGATGGTAACACAGCTCCTGCGCAAGTCGTGGCCGCGCCGAGGCTCACGTCACCCCCCCTTCGCTTCCACCTTCGACCTCCCGAAACGAAAGAACAGCATGACCGTTCGCACTGGCACCCGCCGCACTCTGCTCACTACCGCTGCGTAGTCCGTTCCTGCCGTCGCGGTCTCGGTGGCCGCCCCGGCCTACGCCGGCTCACCCCAACCGCCGAAGCGCAGCGGCGACTACGGCCTGTTCGTCACAGCATCAGCGGAGGGCGAACGCATGGGGAACATCAACACCACCTCGGTCCTCGCCGACTACACCGCTGCGGATACTCCGGGGGAGTCCTTCAGGAACGGCTCCACCTGGGTGGAAGCAGACAAGAACTGGGATGACGCCAACCGTCGACCGATCTCCCCGACCCCGCCATACCACAACGGAGAGGGCTCCTACACCCCGGCCGGCAACGCCGGCGGCAGCAACGGCAGCTATGCCGCCAGCACGGGCTTCTGGTTCTCCTCCCCCACGAAGACCCCCGGAACGGGAACCGGTTACACCGGCACCGCCACCCTGCAGCCCGGCGCTGTGTTCTCCTCGAGGATCACGATCGTGGCGATGCCGGGGGAACCCACCCAGTACGCGACGAACAGGACGCGGGAGTTGACCGGCAACTACACCCAGAAGCTCACCGACGAAACCAACAGTTACAACCCCTACATGGTGAAATCGCAGGCCGCCGGCACGCTCGCCCTGAAGCCGGGTACTGAGCGCACCTACGTGGATGCTCAGGGCCGGAACGTGTGGGAGGGCATCGTGACCTTCACCACGACCACTGCGCAGTCGACCACGGCTACGAAGCCGTTCACACAGGTGAAGATCCTGCCGTACGCCGGTTCCAACTTCCTCACGACCTACAGCTGGACGATCACTTCGTGGGTCGACTCGGCAACGATCACCGACAGCACCGGTGCCACCTCTACGGTGCTGTCGAACCAGGCTCTGAAGACCACGTCGTTCGTGAACAAGTAAGCCTCCCCGCTGGCCGCCGACGGATTGCTCCGCGCGGCCGGGTATGACATGAGCCGCAGTGCCGATCAGCGCTGCGGCTCATGTCATGGAGACGGGCTCCCTGCGGGGCCTTAGCCCCCTGGTGGGCGGGATGCGCGCCGGTTCAGACCTGCGGCGACTGGTAGCCGGGGCGCTCGTTCTCGTTGAGGCCCTGATGCCCAACCTGCGGCTCTGCCGGGGCGGCGCTCCCACCGAAGGACGGCGCAGTCGGCGCCTGGTCCGCGCTGTTCTGCGGGGCCGCACTCGCAGCAGCATGTCCGGCGTCCGTTGTTGCCGGCGCGGAGGCGCCGTCGGTGCCGTGGAACTGCGGAGCCTCCCCCTGTGGATGGTTCTGGCTGTGCGCGGACGCAGCCGCTGCGCCCGCACCGCCGGCAACGGCGGCGCCGGCGATCAGCTTCGGAATCGCGCCGACCACCAGGGCCGCCACAATGCCGAGGACGACCGCGAGGATGCGGATCATCGCCGGGTCCATCGTGGTCATCTCGAACAGGAAGTAGCGCGAGGCGAAGTACACGATGACACCGGCGAGGGCACCGAGGCCGCCACCGGCGGCGTTGGCACCGCTGTTCTTCTTCCGACCGAACATGAGGGGGCTCCTTCTTCAGGGACTGAGGGGGTGTACGCCGATCACGCTACGCACACCGCACCGCTTCGCACAGGGGGAGCCGATCCCCGAAGCATGGGGAGTTGATGGGGACCAGGCTCCCTCCTGGGCGAACATCAGTCTTCAGGCGAAGAAGGCGACAGTCAGTTCTCGCCGTCCTTCGTGCCCTCAGCACCGTGGTCATGGCCCTCGTGGTCATGACCGTGCTGGTCGGCACCGTGGTCGTGGTCGTGACCGTGGTCGTGGTCGTGACCGTGGTGCTCACCGCCTCCGTCGGACGCCTCGCCCTCATGGCCGTGCTCGTGGTCGTGCCCACCGGACACCTCAACCTCACCCGACGGCGACCCGGTCGTCACCTGCACCTCGTGCGGAACCTCCGGCAGATCCAGCGAGCGGTAGAGCTTGCCGGACTCGATGTCCACCAGGTGCAGCTTCTTCGCGGCCGGCTCGGTCACGAAGGCGGTCCCGTCGGCCACGGTGACCAGCGGGGCTGCCTGCTGCCAGTTCTTCGGCTCCTTCCACGGCTTCACCACCGGCACCTCATGGATCGGCTTACCGGTCTCGGGGTCGATGATGCGCAGCTTGCCGTCGGCGGTCAGCACGATCGCCTCCCCCTCCGGGCCGCGCTCGAGGGAGCGGAACCAGTAGGGCGAGCCGAGGTCGACCTTCTGCTGCTTGCCGGTGCGGGTGTCGAGCAGGCCGATCACGGTGCTGGCTTCGGAGCCGTCGCCGTCCTCGGCCTTGGGCTCACCATCGGTCAGGATGATCGACGAATTCTCACTGCCCTTGAGGTTGCCGGAGCGCTCAGCGCCCGCAATGGGGGCGACCTTGTGGAACTTCCCGTCGCGGTAGACCACGGGCCCGTTCTCGCAGCCGAGGGCCACAACATCGCCCTTCTCGGTCGGCTCAGCGACGGCCTCGCCGTGCACGCCCGGGCAGTCCTTCGTCTCGGCGGTGACCTTGCCGTTCTTGTCCTTCACCTGCACGGTGGTGCGCTCATCCTCCGTGCCCTGCGTGGTCAGCAGGCCCCCGTCGGCCAGCGGGACGGCCACCCCGTGGTGCGGGGCGTCGGTCTTCGTGGTGACGGCGGCGCCGAGGTCACCGTCGGCGAGGGCCGACGGGTCCATGATCGTGATCTGCCCGGTCTCATCCGAGAACAGGGCGGTGCGCTCGCCGTGGGGCACCACATGGCCGGGATGCGGGGCCTTGACGGTGACGTCGGTGATTCGGGGCTCCTGCTCGAAGAAGTGCTTGTGGTCGCCGTGGGGCTGCTCGATGAGGCCGGTGTCGTAGGCGGTGAACTGCTCACCGTGCGAGAGCATGACGTGACGGCCGTCGCCGGCGGGGTTGAGGCGGACATAGCCGTCGAGCTTCTCGGTGCCGAGGACCTCGCCGCTCTCGGCGTCGATGGTGGTCACGCCGCCGTCATGTGCGAGCACGACACGCGGGGACAGCGCGGCGACCTCAGTTTTCTTGGGGGCCGACGGCTTCGCGCTTGCGCTGGGGCTGCCGGACCCGGCGTCGGAAGCGCCCGACGAGGTGGCTCCGGCGCCGCAGCCGGCAAGGGCGAGGGCAAAAGCCCCGGTCAGAGCAATGCCGCGAACTTTCCTAGGAATGGTTCTCATTGGCTTCATGGTGGTGAAGACTAGCAGCAGATGGGAGCCGTTCGCATCTGCAGTGTCGGGTGGCGCGCGCTGCAACGACCGAAATCCGCGCAGTCTGAACGTTTTCTCGGGATTCGGTGGAGCCTGATCTGCAACGATGTCACCCATGAACAAGAAGGAACTCATCCAGGACGTCGCTGCAGCTACCGACCTTCCGCAGGCTCAGGCACAGGAAGTCGTCTCCGCAGCACTCGACTCGATCATCAAGGCCGTCGCCAACGGCGACAAGGTTCAGATCGCCGGCTTCGGCACCTTCGAGCCGCGCGAGCGCGCCGCTCGCACCGGCCGCAACCCGCAGACCGGCGCTCCGGTGGAGATCGCCGCCTCGACCGCACCGGCCTTCAAGCCGGCCGCAGCGTTCAAGGACGCCGTCAACAAGTGACCCCGTGATCAGCACGGGGGTGACCCCTGAGCTGATCCACTGACCTGCTGAGCGCCCCGCTCCCCGTTCGCCTCGCGCAACGGAGACGGGGCGCTTTGCTGTGCACCGCCTCCGCTCCCCCGGGCTCCCCGGGCCCCTGGGCTCCCTGCCGCCGCCACCGGGCCACTCCCACAGGGCCCGCGCCGGGGGACGGCGCTGTTCCCGGCCTGGGGTCGGCGCTGCTCCCGGGCTGGGGTCGGCGCAGGGCCTGTGCACATTCCGACCAAAAACCGGGCGTACGGCTCCGTAACGCCCCGCAGGCCCCGATTCGCTCCACTTTTTGCACAGCACTCACGCTGACGTGGCTAGCCGCGACTTTTGCACAGCACTCACGCTGCCGTGGCGAGCCGCGACCTTTGCACAGCACTCACGCTGCCGTGGCGAGCCGCGCCTGCCCCGGCCTCCGCTCCCGCGTAGATTGGCGCGCGTGAACCAGAACAGCAGCACCGCGAGCCCCAGCCCCAACACCGCCGCAGAGCACGGCATCGCCGTTGAGCTCGACGGTCGCGTCATCGGGGACCTTCGCGCCGTGGTGGGAGACGCCTGGTCACAGGTCGGCATGGAGCACCTGGCGAAGAACACCGAAGCCGTCCTCGGGTGGGTGTTCGACCCGGAAGCCGCGGGCCGGGGCTACGCGACCGAATCCGTCGGCGCCCTCATCACCGCGTGCTTCGCGCTCCTCGGCGTACGGCGCGTGAGCGGCAGCTGCTTCGCGGCGAACGAGCCGTCCGCGCGACTGATGAAGCGGCTCGGGATGCGACTGGAGGAGCACTCCCGAAAGACCGCGCTGCACCGCTCCGGCGAATGGATGGACACCATGATGTTCGGCGTCCTCGCCGACGACTGGCCGGAGCGCTGAGAGCGAGAGGGGCCGGAGCGCTGAGAGCGAGAGAGGCCGGGGCGCTGAGAGGCCGCAATCTCAGAGACTGAACGTGCGAAACGGCCCCGCACCCCGTCTGAACGAACAGGCAGGAGGCGGGGCCGGTGCGGGCAGGGCCGGTGCGGGCAGGGCCGGTGCGGGCAGGGCCGGTGCGGGCGGGGCGCTGCAGGCGAGGTGCGCTGGCTGCGGGGCCGAGGCTGACTGAGGCGGCTCACGCCGCCGGGCCGGGCCGGATCAGATCACGCCGAACGCGAGCATCGCGTCGGCGACCTTCTTGAATCCGGCCACGTTCGCGCCGATCACGTAGTCACCAGGGTGCCCGTACTCCTCGGCGGTCTCGAGGCAGTCGGTGTGGATGTTGCGCATGATCTCGGTGAGGCGCTGCTCCGTGTACTCGAAGGTCCAGCTGTCGCGCATGGCGTTCTGCTGCATCTCCAGCGCGGAGGTGGCCACACCGCCGGCGTTCGCGGCCTTGCCCGGGCCGTACAGCACCTTCGCATCGCGCAGAACGTGGATCGCCTCCGGGGTGCACGGCATGTTCGCACCCTCGCTGAGGGCCTCCAAACCGTTCTTCACAAGGGTGCGGGCGGCGTCAGCGTCGAGCTCGTTCTGAGTGGCGCACGGCAGGGCGATTTCGGCGGGAACATCCCACACGGAGCCGTCCTTGACGAAGCGGGACTTCCCGCCGCGGCGCTCCGCGTATTCGCTGATGCGGCCGCGCTCCACGCCCTTGATCTGCTTGAGCAGGTCGAGGTCGATGCCGTCCTCGTCCACCACGTAGCCGGAGGAGTCGGACGCGGTGACGACGGTGGCACCGAGCTGCTGCGACTTCTCGATCGCATAGGTGGCCACATTGCCGGAGCCGGAGACGAGCACGCGCTTGCCGTCGAAGCTCTTCCCCTTCGCCTTCAGCATCTCCTCGGCGAAGATCGTGGCACCGTAGCCGGTCGCTTCGGTGCGGACCAGCGACCCGCCCCAGTTCAGGCCCTTGCCGGTGAGGACACCGGACTCGTAGCGGTTGGTGAGGCGCTTGTACTGGCCGAACAGGTAGCCGATCTCACGGCCGCCCACGCCGATGTCACCGGCGGGAACGTCCGTGTACTCGCCGAGGTGGCGGTGCAGCTCCACCATGAACGACTGGCAGAAGCGCATGATCTCGCCGTCGGAGCGGCCGTGCGGGTCGAAGTCGGAGCCGCCCTTCCCGCCGCCGATGGGCAGGCCGGTGAGGGCGTTCTTGAAGATCTGCTCGAACCCGAGGAACTTGATGATGCCGAGGTTCACACTGGAGTGGAACCGCAGACCGCCCTTGTACGGGCCGAGGGCGGAGTTGAACTCCACGCGGAAGCCGCGGTTCACGCACACGTTGCCCTCATCGTCCACCCAGGGGACGCGGAAGATGATCTGGCGCTCGGGCTCGCACATCCGCTCCAGAACGGACGCTGCGGCGTATTCGGGGTGACGGTTCTCCAGCACTTCGAGCGATTCAAAGATCTCCCGGACAGCCTGGTGGAACTCGGGTTCGCCGGCGTTGCGTGCAAAGACTTTGTCCATTGTGGTCTGCAGGCTCGAGTTCACCATGCGCGATACCTCCGTGATGGGCGGGTGGGGGACGGGTCGATGCTATACGCCCTGTCCGTCATGCGGGAAACACTTTCCCCCATGTGGACTGATTCCCGGTACGGGGAGGGCGCGCGACCCCTATACTGCCCGCCCCGCTGGGCACCGGGTGGGCCCATCGGCCCGAACTGTGGGGCTCGTACCGCCCCCGTCCACGTGCCGCTGTCCGCTCGCCGATCCGCCGGCTGACTCCGGGGGCAGGCAACCGGCCGAGGCCGGGGCGGACAGTCGACCGAGACCAGGGCAGGCAGCCACACGCCGCCCGACCGATTCAGCGACATAGATCTCACTCGCACGGTGACCAAACTTATTAAGAACGGTTATCATCTTCATGCCATGAGTCCGTCGGCCCCGCCGCAGGCTCCCTCCCCACCCGTTCCGGCCCGCACCGGAACCTTCTCGCTGGAAAGGTCACCCATGCCCGCCCCCACCTCTCCCGGCCGCGCCGCACCGCCCGGGCCGCACCGCGCGGGTGCAGCCGGCCCGCTGACCGCCTCACCCGTCGGCGGCGCAGCCCGCCACCGCATCAACCTGCGGCCCCTTCTGCTGATGGCCCTGAGCCTCGCCGTCATCGCCGCCGGCTCCGTGCTCCCCATGCCGACCGCCCTCGCCGCCAGCACCGTGGACGGCAAGGACCTCCTCTTCCGCCGCCACGTGGACGCCGCCCACGTGTCCTGGACGGACGGTCACCTGGACGTGCAGGTGGTGGACGGCCAGACGGTGCGCCCGGCCGACGACGTTGCGGTCCGCCTCGGACCCGATGCCGACGCCGACGGCGCCGAGGTCTCCCGCATCACCGTGCCCAACGACCCGAACTTCTCCTTCCTCGGCAAGCCGGGCGATCACGTGTGGAACGCCCCTCAGCACATGTACGCCAACTGGGCACCCGTCTGGGCCGGCCTCGGCGCCGGCGACATCCCCGACACCATCGACCCCTCCTCCATCTCCCTCGAACTGAAGGGCACCACGGGCCCGGGCACGATGGAGGTGTACCAAACGAACTACGCCGGCACCCCCGAGCGCGCGTTCTCATCGGCCGACGGCGCCCCCGCGTCCCTCCGGTCCAACAAGATGAAGCCGGGTGCTCACGGCCACTACAACTGGGCGTTCACCAAGCCGGGCCGCTACGACGTCCAGTGGCAGGCCCACGCCCGCACCACCGACGGCAAGCCCGTCAGCTCCCCGGTGCGGACCGTGACCTGGTACGTCGGCACCGATGAGCAGGCGGGGCTGCCCGCCGGCTCCTACCAGGGCACTCCCATCACGCGCCCGATCGAGGAGCAGACCGGCACCCCGAATCCGTCCGACCCGGCCAAGGAGCAGCCGAACCCCACGAAGAAGCCGGGGGCCACTGATCCCGCTGACAACGTCTGCACGCACATCGACAGCGGCCACCTGGACGTGCGCGGGGCCGGTTCCGCGGACAACCTGCGCGCCTTCCTCCGCTGGGACGGACCGAAGGGGAAGCCGGTGGACCTCGGCTCGGCCTCCTTCGTGATCGAGGTGCCGGATTCGGCGAAGTCCGACATTCCGGCCACCGGCGCCACCGCGGACCTCTCCGCGGCGCTGAACTCCACCTCCGCCTACCAGCTGCCGGAGATCCAGGACGAGAACCTGCCGTGGATGGGCTTCTCCACCGAGGACCTGGACGTCCCTGAGGGATCGAAGGTCTCCATCGGCCTGCTCGGCGTGGAAGCGCCGTCGCCGAACGCGCGCTTCGCCCTCGGTCACTTCGATTCGGGCAGCGGCAAGTTCGCCGTTGATCTGGATTCGACCAACTACGAGGACCAGCAGATCGACATGCCGGGGCGCACCCACACGCACCGCGCGCAGTTCTTCTCCGAGCCCGGCTACTACACGGTGTACTACTGGGTGGAGATCGTGAAGCCGGACGGCACCCGTAAATACGCGACCCTGGACGCCTGGTACGCCGTCGGGACCGACGCGATCGCCAACGCCTGTGAGCGCACCGGCGAGACGTCGCCGAAGCCGGAGGACCCCGCGCCGACCGATCCGGCTCCCGAGGACCCGGAGATTCCGTTCCCCGGTGACGACACGGGCTCTGACGGCTCCGACGGCGAAGACACGTCCACCCCGGGCGACGGGAACGACACCGGCTCTGACGGCTCCGACGGCGAGGACCCCGATGTCCTCTTCCCCGGCGATGGCTCCGCACCCGCGCCGAAGCCCGGCACGAAGCCGGGTACGAAGCCCGCTCCGAAGCCGGACAACGCGCAGAAGCGCATCATCCTCGAGCGCGGCCACGTGGACATCTGGCACGTCACCGCGAAGAACGGCGCGCTGAACCTGGGCCTGTCCGAGGACGTCACCGGCTCGCACGTGACCCGCGACCCGGCGTCCGTGGAGCTGCACGTGAAGGACGCCGCGAAGACCACCATCCCGCAGGGGTGGCCCGGCGCCGGCACCGCCTGGTACCTGCCGCAGGCGCAGAAGCAGGACGTTCTGTGGCCCGGGTGGGACACCCAGGGCATCAAGGGCGGCGGTGTCGCCGATCGTGTGGACCTCGCGGTCACGAAGGTGACCGGCCCCGGGAAGATCCACCTGTTCGGGTCCGACGCCTTCGGCAAGCAGACCCCGCTGCTCACCGGCGGCGCCACCGAGCTGAAGGCCGGGGCGGTGCGCAAGCAGACCTTCCCGGCGCACACCCACGCGAATTGGGTGTTCACCAAGCCGGGTGTGTACACGGTGACCGTGCAGGCGCGCGGCACCGCGAAGGGCCGGGCCATCGCCTCGAAGGAGCAGACCTACACGTTCACCGTGGGCGATGACTTCCGCGGCAAGGCCAGCGGCGGCGCGGCCGGCGCACCCGGCGGCGATGCAGGCACCGGCGACGCCGGCGGCGCCCAGAACGGCGCTCTGCCTGCGGGCGGCGGCTCCCCGGCCTCCGTCGGCGGTGCTCCGGCCCCGACCGGTGACGCCGGTTCCGGTGCCCCAATGGGCGCTGCGGCCCCGTCGGGCGTGGGCGGCATGAAGCAGCCCGCGATGACCGAGTGCGACCCGGCGGACTTCTCCGGCGCGGGCGCCTCTGATGCCGGCGGCGCGTCCGATGCGGGCGGTGCGTCCGGCGCCTCCGATGCCGGTGGCGCTGCGCTGACCCCGTCGGGCCCGGCCCCGGGCGGCACCAGCTTCTCCGGTGCCCTCACGAGCAGCTTCGCCGCACGCTTCACCGCGGGCTCGGTGGCGCAGATCGTGACGGCGGCCGTGAGCGGCAGCTACACGATCCCAGCGAAGACCCACGTCCACCCGAATTGGGTGTTCTCCAAGCCGGGTTCGTACACCCTCGTGATCCGCCAGACCGTCACCGGGAAGGATGGGAAGACAGCAACCTCGCGGTCGCACCTGAAGTTCGAGGTGGGCCCGAACGCCAAGGGCGTCACGGACGGTCACTTCGACTTCGGCGCCCAGTACGCGAACGGCACCCTGGTCGGCGCGGTGAAGGACGACCGCTCCTCCCCCGCCAAGTGGGTGAAGCCGTCGTCGATGACGTTCGCGCTGAACGACACCGCGAAGACGAAGGCGCCGGCCGGCATTGAGTTCGTAGCCCCCGCCGGGTCGGACGTCTGGATGATCCCCGCCTCGCAGATCGCGGGCGTCCCGTGGCTGGGCGCGAACTCGATGCACCCGTCGATCGTGGACGGCACCACCGGCACGGTGCAGCTGACCCTGGAGAGCGTCAGCGGCCCCGGCAGCGTGGGCGTGTTCACCTCCGGCAACTTCGGCTCCGTGGTGGGCGAGAAGTGGTTCTCCGGTTCCGGCAGCGGCGGCCCCGCAGCCGCCGGCAGCGAAAAGAGCGCTGCCGGTGGCACCGGCCAGGACGCCGCAGATGCGGCCGCCCAGGGCGCCGCGGGCGCACTGCCCGGTGCGGCAGGCCCCGGCGCCGGTGCGAACCCCTGCATCCCCACCGGGTCGATGCCGCGCACCGGTGCGACCGTCGCCCCGATCGTGGCCGCTGCGATGCTCGCCGTGCTCGGCGGTGCGGCTCTTGTCGCGCACCGTCGACGCTCCGCGACCGCTGTGACGGGACGCTCCGCCCAGGCGAGCGCTCCGAGCCGCGGTGGGGAGACCGACGCGCCGTGAGCACCCCGCTTACCCGGCGGCGCCTGACCCGACGCACCATGCTCGGGGCAGGCGCCGCCGGCGCGCTCACCGCCGCCATCGCTCTGCCGGGCCGCAGCAGCGGCACCGTGGACGCGCACGGCCTGTCGATCATCACCACCACGGGGATCCTCGCGGATCTCGCACGCCGTGTGGTGGGCGCCGACGGCCGCGTCACCTCCCTCGTTCCCGAGGGCGGCGACCCGCATTCCTATGAGCCGACGCCCCGTGCGGTGCGGGACGTCGCCCACGCGGACCTGGCGCTCTCGAACTATCTGATGCTCGAGGAGCAGTCCCTGATCCGCATGATCGACGCGAACCTCGCACCGGGTGTGCGCCACCTCGCCCTCGCGGAGGAGGCGAGCCAGCACGGCGCGGAGGTGATCCCGCTGGTGGAGTCGCGCTCACTCGACACGGTGTGGCTCGGCCTGCGCGTCTCGGGCGCACCCGGCGGGGACGCCACCGCCGACGGGAGCGCAGCGGGCGGGGCCGACGGGAAGCGCCCCGCGGACCGGCTCGCCACCACGCGCCTCTCCCTGATCGGGGCCGACGGGCCCGGCGACCTCCACGGGTACATCACCGGCACCTTCGGCCAGCCGCAGAGCGTGTTCGACTCCTCCGACGGCGCCGGCGCCCGCTCCGACGCCATCGACCTGCCGCTGGACGCCCACACGCACATGAGCTGGGCGTTCACCGAGCCCGGCATCTACCGGGCGCGCTTCGCGGCGGTGTTCGCGGGAGGCTCCGTCGGCGGCGCCGTGCGGGCCGAGGGAGAGCTGGTGATCGCGGCGGGCATGGACCCGTCGACCATCCCCGGCCGTGAAGGCGCCCGCATCATCGATGCCGGGCACGCCGACCTCACCGCGGACCTCACCGGGCAGCGCCTGGTGCTGCGCGTCGACGCTCCCACCGGCAGCGCCGATCGCGCGACCGGCGGTGATCGCGGGGCCGACGGGGCCGCACCGACCGGCAGCGCCGCCCACGCGACCGAGGACCTGCCGCTGGACTCAGTGGTGGTGCACGTGCCGCCGAAGGCGCTGCTGCCGATCCCGTCGGACCCGGCGTTCCGGTTCATCGGGCGGCCCGGAACGGACGTGTACCAGCTGCCGCAGGCGGTGCTGGGCCGGCACGTGCACGGCGAGATCGACCCGCACCTGTGGCAGGACGTCACCAACGCGCAGGCGTACGTCGAAGTGATCCGGGACGCCGCCGTCGGCCTGGACCCCGAGCACGCCGCCGCCCACCGCGCCCGCGCCGCTGAGTACCTCCGGGAGCTCGACGAGGTGGATGCGTATGTGCAGCGCTCCATCGATTCGATCCCTCAGCGGCGGCGCCACCTCGTGACCACGCACGACGCCTACGGCTACCTTGCGCACCGGTACGGGCTGGACATCGCGGGCACGGTGTCGCCGTCGCCGGGGCAGGAGCCGTCGATCGCAGACCGCCGGCGCCTCGCCACCACCCTGCGCGACCTGGCGGTGCCGGCGGTGTTCATCGAACAGGGCGCAGGCCCCGCCTCCCGCTCCCTGCGCGACGCCGCCGAGATCGCCGGCGTTGAGGTGCGCCCCATCTGGGGCGACGCCCTCACGCCCGGGGTGCGCACCTACGCCGACATGATGCGCGCCAACGCCGACAGCCTCGCCCGCGGCCTCGGCGGCACCCCACTGGGCACCCACGACCTCTCCGACTGAAGGACCATCCCCATGACATCCACTCCTCCCCCTGCCCGCCCGGCCGCTTCGGCCCCGCTGCCGCGCCGCGCTCTGATCGTGGCTCGGACCGCGCCGTCCCGCCGCGCTCTGCTGGCTGCGGCCCTGGTCTCCCCGCTGTGCGTCGCCGCCGCGGCGTCGGCGCCCGCGAGCGCTGCGACGCCGGACCCGTCGGCCGATCCCTCTGCGGATCCCGCCCTGGACCAGACCGTCACCTCCGATGAGCAGGCGGTGCACGGCGAACCGGCGGATCTGTCCGTGGGGCACGTGGACATCGGCCCGCGCATCGTGGACGGCCAGTGGGTGCTCGCCGCCCGCGACGACCACGCCTCCCCGCCCGTGTGGCGCGACCTCAACGACGCGGTCCTGGTGGTGCCCGATGCGGCGCAGCTGCCGGTGCCCGACGGGGAGGAGTACGCGTTCCTCGGCGCGCAGGCGGGCGAGAAGGTGTGGACGATTCCGCAGACGGAGATCCCCGGCGTGGTGTGGCTCGGCTGGAACACGCAGGACCCGGCAGTGGTGCAGGAGGCACCGGACGGCATCACGCTGCGCTTCACCGGCATCCAGGGGCCGGGCCGGCTGACCCTATTCCTGCAGCCGGGGAACTTCGCGCCGCCGCAGCTGCTGGTGGATGGGGAGAAGCTCGCCGGTGGCGCCGCGCAGGACGTTTTCGTGGAGACGAACACGCACACGCACGCGAACTGGGTGTTCACAAAGCCAGGGGCGTACACGGTCGGAGTGGAGGTGCTGCCGGGCCGGCCGGACAGCGGCGCGGACCCGGTGGCGGCCGGGGTGCTGCGCTTCGCAGTCGGCGATGCCACGGCCCCGCAGACGGCACGCGAAGCCGCCGCCCCGGAGGGCGCTGCGGGTGCTGCTGGCGGCTCCACCGGGGCCGACGGGTCCGCCGCGTCCGATGGGTCCAGCGCAGGTCCCGCGGCTGGCGGGTCAGAGTCCGACGGGTCGGCGTCGCTGCCGTGGATGATCGGCGGCGGCCTCGGCGGCACCGCTCTGCTCGGCGCAGGTGCCGCCGCTGTCGTGGCCAAGCGCCGACGCGCCGCTGAACAGGCAGCCTTCGCCGGCGCGGACACCCCAGGGGAGGCGCAGTGACCGCCCCCACCGCCCGCCGCGCTCCATCCGCCGGACCCGCGAGCGAGGGCGAGCGCGGGGCCACGGAGACGACCGATGCGCGGACCGTCCTGGAGGGGCGGGGCCTGTCGGTCAGCCTCGGCGGCCGACGGGTCCTCGAGGACGCCTCGATCCGCGCCGACGCCGGCCGCATCCACGTGCTGCTCGGCCCCAACGGCGCCGGTAAGACAACGCTTCTGCGCGCCCTGCAGGGCCTCGTTCCCCGTGAGGCCGGCGAGGTGCACCAGGACGGTGCGATCGGGTACGTGCCGCAGCGGCATGACATCGACTGGGACTTCCCCGTCACCGCGAAGGACGTGGTGCAGCTCGGCCTCGTGCAGCGCCGCCTGCTGGATGTGCGGCGCCTCCTCGGCCCCACTCGACCGCAGCTCACCGCCGTCGCCGACGCACTCGAGCGCGTGCGGATGCTCGACCTGCGGGACCGCCCCATCGGTGAGATGTCCGGCGGTCAGCGCCAGCGGGTCATGATCGCGCGCGCCCTCGTGCGCCGCCCGTCCGTCCTGCTGCTCGACGAGCCCTTCACCGGGCTCGACATGCCCAGCCAGGAGCTGCTGTCCGACCTCTTCCGCGACCTCGCGGCCGACGGGTGCGCCATCATCATGTCCACCCACGACCTCACGCACGCCCTCGACATCGCCGACCGCGCCACCCTGCTGAACCGCACCGTCATCGCCTCCGGCGCCCCCGCCGAACTGCGCGATGCCGAGCTGTGGCAGCGCACCTTCGAGGTCGGCCCCACCTCACCCCTGCTGCGTCAGATCGGAGCCTTCACATGCTGACCCCGCTCGACTTCCTCTCGGACCTGACGAACCCGCTGCTGTCGTTCCTGCCGAAGGCGCTGCTGATCTCGGTGCTCTCCGCGATCGTGTGCGCGGTGGTGGGCTGCCACGTGGTGCTGCGCGGGATGACCTTCATCGGTGATGCCGTGGCGCACGCCGTGTTCCCCGGCATTGCGCTCGCGTTCGTGCTGCAGGGCTCGCTGCTGCTCGGCGGGCTCGCCGCCGGTGCGGTCACCGCGGTTCTGATCGCCGTTCTGGGCACGAGCAGGCGCCTGCGGGCGGACAGCATCATCGGTGTGCTGATGGTGGGGATGTTCGCCGCCGGCATCGTCATCATGTCCCGCGCACCCGGGTACAGCGGATCGCTGACGTCGTTCCTGTTCGGGTCCATCACGGGGATCCCGGACTCGTCGGTCGTGGTGGTGGCGATCGGCAGCCTGCTGGTGCTGGGGATACTGATGCTGCTGCACCGCGACCTCGTGGCCGTGGGGCTGGACCGCGGCTACGCGCAGGCGCTGGGGCTGCCGGTGCTGCTGCTGGACATTGCGCTGAGCGTTCTGGTGACGATGGCGGTGGTGATGAGCATCCAGACGATCGGGAACATCCTGGTGATCGCGCTGCTGGTCACGCCCGCGGCGGCGGCGCGGATGCTGACGGATCGGCTGGTGCCGATGATGCTGACGGCTGCCGGGATCGGCTGCGGCAGCGCAGTGGCGGGGATCTACCTGTCGTGGGCGCTGGACCTGCCCACCGGGGGCGTGATCGTGCTCGTGTGCACGGCGGTGTTCGCGGCCGCGTGGGCCCTCGGGCCGCGGCACGGGGTGCTGCGGCGCACCGTCGGCCGCGCCCCCGTCAGCGCTCCCGCCGCCTGAGTCGGGTCGATCCCGTTACCTTGTGAGCACCCCGATGGACGGGGTCTGGTCGCTCGGCCGGGTATGGCTTTGTTGCCCTGCCATTGATGGTCCGGGGGGTGTTGCCGCCCGGTCGAGAGACACGCGTTGACC
>NZ_JAKRNG010000027.1:0-35034 GCF_022347125.1 Helcobacillus sp. ACRRO | reverse complement strand
GGCCTGGGGTGGCGGGGGCAGGGGTCATGTCAGCGGATCCTTTCGATGATGACGGCCATGCCCTGGCCGCCGCCCACGCAGAGAGTGGCGAGGCCGTAGCGGCCGTCCCTCTCCTCGAGGCCGTTGATGAGGGTGGTGATGAGGCGGGCGCCGGTCATGCCCCAGGGGTGGCCGAGGGCGATGGCGCCGCCGTGGACGTTGAGCTTGTCGTCCGGGATGCCGAGTTCGCGCTGGGAGGCGAGGACCTGCGCGGCGAACGCTTCGTTGAGCTCCACCAGGTCGATGTCCTCCATGGTGAGGCCGGCCTGGTCGAGGGCTCGGCGGGTGGAGTCGATGGGGCCCAGGCCCATGATCTCG
Source organism: Helcobacillus sp. ACRRO (assembly GCF_022347125.1). Classification (NCBI taxonomy): domain Bacteria; kingdom Bacillati; phylum Actinomycetota; class Actinomycetes; order Micrococcales; family Dermabacteraceae; genus Helcobacillus; species Helcobacillus sp. ACRRO. Next base: position 34,677 of record NZ_JAKRNG010000027.1, on the reverse strand, counting down.
GGACTGAGGCCGGTGACGGCACTGGTCACCACCCGCGCGAGCGGCCTCAGGCCGAGCTCGCGCGCCTTCTCCTCGCTCATGAGGATGAGGGCGGCGGCGCCGTCGTTGATGGGGCAGGCGTTGCCGGCGGTGACGGTGCCGCCGGGGCGGAACACGGGCTCGAGCGCGCCGGTCGCCTCGAGGGTGGCGCCGTGGCGGGGGCTGTCGTCCGTGTCGATGACGGTGCCGTCGGACAGCGTGACGGGGGTGATCTCGCGGGCGAAGAAGCCGGACTTCTGCGCCTGTTCGGCGCGGTTCTGCGACATGACCGCCCAGGCGTCCTGGTCGGCGCGGGAGATGCCGCAGTGCTCGGCGACGTTCTCCGCGGTCAGCCCCATCGCGATGTACGGGTCGGGCAGCTCGCCGCTCTCGCGCGGGTCCCGCCACGGGATCTCACCGGGGGCGCTCTGGGCGCGCTTCTCGGTGCGCTCCCACGCGTCGCGGAAGATCGGGTTGCGGACGTCCTCATCGATGATGCGGGCCCCGGCGCCGATGGAGAGGGATTCGACGCCGGCGGCGATGACGACCTCGGCCTGGCCTGCGGTGATGGCGTTGGCGGCGTTGCGGGTGGCCTCGAGGCTGGAGGCGCAGAAGCGTGTGACGGTAGCGCCGGGGACGTGGTCGAGGCCAGCAAGGATGGCGACGGTGCGGGCGAGGTTGCCGCCCTGATGGCCTTCGGGGATGGCGCAGCCGAGCTGCAGGTCCTCGATGTCGGCGACATCGAGCGCGGGGACCTTCTCGAGGGCCGCGGTGATGATGTGCGCGGCGAGGTCGTCGGGGCGCAGGTCCTTCAGGGAGCCCTTGCGGGCGCGGCCGATGGGGGTGCGCGTGGCGGCGACGATGACGGGGGTGGGCACCTGTGCCTCCTGCCTTCTCATGTATGTGGTACTCACGGTTCTATGTACCGGGGTCCATTGTGGCGCACCCGCCGCGAGCGCGCCACCGGAACAGCCGAATCCGCGGTCCGACGGGTGCACCCGCCCGATGTTTCCTGGACAATGAACCAGCCCACCACCGATCAGCCCGACCCGACCGGAGACCCGCACCCATGGAGGAGCCCATGCCGAACCGCCGCCTGCTGCTGCGCTCCGTCGGCACCGGCGCCGCCGCCGCGCTCGGTCTGCTCGGCCTCGCCGGCGCGACCCGCCAATCCCGCTGGGCCCGCTCCGACCTCCTCTCCGAAGCCGTCGTGTTCGACGGCACCGGCCGCCGCCTCCTGCACCGCCGCGACATGGACGACCTCATCCCCTCCACCCGCGTCATGCGCACCGCCGAGCGGGCCGACGACCTCGTCGCCGCCACGGAGGGGTTCCTCGCGCAGACCCAGCTGCCGGTGCTGCGGACCCCGTCGGCCCTCCCCCGTGACCTCGACACCCAGGCCCTCCTCGACATCCACTCGCTCACGTGGGAGCTGCCGTCACCGGTGGCGGCGTGGACGCCGGCCTGGCGGTACACGTGGCCGCGCGACACCGCGCACGTCATCGCCGCACTCACCGGGCGGGGGCAGTGGCCGTGGGCGCTCGCCCTGCTGGAGACCCTCGCGGCCCAGCAGCGGCCCGACGGCCGGTTCGAAGCCCGCTGCATCCCCGGCACGAACCGCGCCCCCGATGCCCGGCCGCTGCAGCTCGACGGCTGCGGCTGGTTCCTGTGGGCCGCCGCCGACCTCCTCGCCGATGAGCCCGCGCTCGCCGGGCCCGCCGCCGAGAAGCCCCGCGGCCGGGTGGATGCGCCGCGGGAGCTGCGAGCGGCGCTGGCGCGGTCGGCTGCGGCGCTGATGCGCGCCACGGGCCGACGGAGCCTGCTGCCGCCCCCGAGCCCGGACTACTGGGAGGTGTCCGAGCGTCGCCTCACCCTCGCCACGGGGGCGATGACCGCGGCTGGTCTGCATGCGGCATCGCGCCTGGTCAGTGCCGGTGTCCTCACCGCCGACGACCTCGCCGGCGCAGGGACAGTGCCGGTGCTGACCCGCGGCTCGGTGACATCCTCCGCGCCTCTGACTGCGGACATGCTGGCCCAGCGTCGTGATGGGACGACGGCGGCTCTCCTCGCCCGGTTCCGTCGGCGCGGATACCAGCGGTACGCCCTCGGGGGCGGCGTGGACGCCGGTGTGCTCATGCTGCTGCCGCCGTACCTGCCGCGCGACGTGGCGGACAGCAACCCGCAGGTGATCGACGCGGCGCTCGCGGCGTACGAGAAGATGCGCCGCCCCGCAGGCGGTGTTGCGCCCGGCGCCGGGTGGAAGAAGGACGGCATCTCGTGGACCCCGCAGACGGCGATGTTCGCGCAGGCGTACGCACACCTCGGGATGGAGAAGGAGTCGCGCGCCGTGCTGCGGTGGCTTGCGGAGCACCGCACCGCGGCGGGCGCGATCCCGGAGAAGGTGCTGTCCGACGGCACCCCCGCGGCAGTGGCACCGCTGGCGTGGAGCGCCTCGCTGATCGTCGCGACGCTGACGCAGCTGGACGCCGCGCGGCGCTCGGAGCCCGCACGCGCTGCGGACGCGTAGGACAGCCGCCCGCGACGGGTCAGTGCGTGCGTCAGCGCAGGCGGCGCAGCACGGTGAGGGTGTCGTCGATGGTGCCGGTCTGACCGTCGGGTCCGGTCACCTCCCGCACCACCACCTCGGAGCGCTCGATGCTGTAGTCGCCGGTAGCGATGAGATCCGCGAAGAGCGCGCGTTCGTGTTCGGGGCGGATCTCGTGGAAGGACCGCGGCTCACCCTCAGCATGCTCGTGCCCCGCCTTGTGCTCGCTCTCCTTCCACGACGGGTGCGAGCCGTGGGACAGCATCACCAGCGCACCGCCCGGCGCCAGCCACGTCGCGGCGCGGCGCAGCACGCTCTCACGGTCGAGTCCGGCGAAGGACTGGAAGAAGCTCGCGGTGATCAGGCCGTAGCCGCCGGCATCGGCGCGGCCGCCGTCGGCCCGGAACCCGTCGACCCCGAACCCGTCGGTCCCTTCCCCTGCGGGACCCTCCCAGGCCTCGAGGTCGCGGGCGAGGAAGCGGGCGCTGCCACCGGGGTGTGCCCCGTCGGCTCCCGCCGTCAGGCCCTCCTGCTCGGCGCGGGCGGTGGCGCGGTCCACGGCGACGGTCGAGATGTCCACGCCGGTGACTCTCCACCCGGCGCGGGCGAGCCAGAGGGCGTCGCCGCCCTCCCCGCAGCCGAGGTCGAGGGCGCGGCCCGGCTGCATGCCGATCGCGGTGACCGCCGCGCCCAGGGTGGGGTTGACGTTTCCGGTCCACAGGGCGTCGCGTTCGCTGTAGCGGGCATTCCATTCCTCGGCGGCGCTCATCATGAGTGCAGGCTAGCGGGAACGGCGGGATAATGGCCGTGAACAGCCGCTGCGACGAAGGAGCACCACCATGACCGGATCCGCCCCCGACCTCCGACGCGAACGCATCGACTACCACGAAGGCACCCTCACCGAAGCGGACGCCGGCCGCGACCCGCACGCCCTGTTCGACCGCTGGATGCAGGACGCCATCACCCGCCGCGACGAGAAGGACGACCTGCCCGAACCCAACGCCATGGTGGTCGCCACCGCGGACCGCACCACCGGCCAGCCGCACTCGCGCACCGTGCTGCTGAAGGGCCACGAGGACGGCCGGTTCCTGTTCTTCACCAACTACGAGTCCGCCAAGGGCCGCGAAATCGCGGAGAACGACCGCGTCGCCATCAACTTCACCTGGTTCCCACTGCAGCGCCAGATCCGCATCGAAGGCACCGCCGCGAAGCTGCCCGGCGCCGAATCCGACGCCTACCACGACGTGCGGCCCCGCGGAGCCCAGATCGGCGCCTGGGCGTCACCACAGTCGCAGACGATCACCGACCGCGAGGAGCTGAACCGCCGCAACGAGGAGGCCGCCGCCCGCTTCGACGGCGAGGACACCGTGCCCCGCCCGCCGCATTGGGGCGGGTACGCCGTCACGGCGCACCGCTTCGAGTTCTGGCAGGGCGGCGGCGACCGCCTCCATGACCGCCTCGTGTTCGAACCCGTCGGCCCTGACACCGACGGCGCCAGCCCGGCCAGCCCCTCCGCCCGCAGCGAATGGACCGTGACGCGCCTCGCGCCCTGAGCTCAGGCCGCCCCCGGGTCCCGAGTCAGCCGACGATCATCAGCCAGCCCGCGAGCGCCGCGAGGGTGACGGCGAGGACGGGCAGGGTCAACACGATGCCGGTGGTGAAGTAGCGGCCCCAGCCGATGTGGATCCCCTTCTTGTCCAGCACGTGCAGCCACAGCAGCGTGGCGAGCGATCCGATCGGGGTGATCTTCGGACCGAGGTCCGAGCCGATCACGTTGGCGTACACCATCGCTTCGTGCGTGAGCCCGGTGGCGCCCGCACCGGCGATGGCGAGCGCGGCGATCAGCACCGTGGGCATGTTGTTCATCGCCGAGGCGAGGAACGCGACCACGATCCCCACGCCGAGAGCGGTGACGAGCACACCATGGTCGCCGAAGAACGAGAACAGACGCGCGAGCTGGTCGGTGAGCCCCTGGTTCTTCAGGCCGAAGACCACCAGGTACATGCCGATGGAGAACAGCACGATCTGCCACGGCGCACCTTTGATCGACTCCCACACCGGCACCACCTTGTTCTTCGACGCCACCGCAATAAGGACCAGCGTGCCGATCCCAGCGATCACGGACAGCGGGATGCCGAGGGGATCCGCGGCGAAGTAGCCGACGAGCAGCAGAGCGAGAACACCCCAGCCGGCTCTGAAGGTCAGGGGGTCCTTCACGGCGGCCGACGGGTTCGGCAGCGCCTCGACGCTGTACGTCTTCGGGATGGAACGACCGAAGTAAAGCAGCAGGACCGCGAGCGAGGCGAGCACGGACACTATGCCGATGGGCACCATCACGGTGGCGTAGCGAGCGAAGGAGATGCCGAAGAAATCGGCCGAGACGATGTTCACGAGGTTCGAGACGACCAGCGGCAGTGACCCGGTGTCGGCGATGAACCCCGTCGCCATGACGTAGCCGAGGGCAGCACGCCCGTCGATCCTCAGGGCGCGGAGAATGCCGATGACGATCGGTGTGAGGATGAGCGCGGCGCCATCATTTGCGAACACCGCCGCTACAACGGCTCCGAGAGCGATGATCAGAACGAACAGCAGGCGCCCGCTGCCCCGGCCCCAGCGGGCCACGTGCAGCGCGGCCCATTCGAAGAACCCGGCTTCGTCCAGCAGCAGGGAGATGAGGACGATCGCGACGAACGCGAGGGTGGCGTTCCAGACGATCCCGACGACTTCGGGGACGTCCGACAGACCCACGACGGTGGTGGCGAGAGCAAGAACCGCGCCGATGAGGGCGGAATAGCCGATGGGGAATCCCTTCGGCTGCCAGATGACGAGGGTGAGGGTGGCGGCGAAGATCCCGAGGGCGACAAGCGTCATCAGCGGACGGTCCTTGTCTTCTCGCTCTTCAGCCCGTCGAGGAGCTCGCGGACCCGTCCGTCGATGTCATCGCGCACCAGGCGCATCCGCTCCATCCCCTCGATGCCGCGTGCGCTGGGCTCATCGGTGATCCAGGTGTCGATCTCGGCACGCATGCCGTCCACGGGCTCCACCTGTGCTTCACTGCCGAGCACGATGACGCGGTCGGCGCGGCACAGCAGGTCGGGGTCGATGGCGGTGGGGGTCCCCTGGGACATGTCGGCGCCGACTTCAGCGATCGCAGCGGCCGATTCCTCATTGATCGAGGTGCCCGGGTTCGTGCCGGCGGAGTGGACCTCGACGGTGTCACCGCCGTGCTTGGCCGCGAGGGCCGCTGCCATCTGGGACTTGCCTCCGTTGCGGGTGCAGATGAACAGGAGAGTGGGGGTGCTGGCGGGGCTGCTGGGAGTATTCGTCATCGAGGGGCCTTTCGGAGATGGCGGCAGTTCACGCAGTCGGTTCGGCGCTGCTGCGCATGTCTGTACCGATGGGGTCAGACGGCGTGAGACAGCACGCCTCAGTCGCCTCAGGGATGAGGGATGCCAGGTGCGCCAGCGAATGCACGGGCGTGGCGAGCTGTTCGCAGCAGATCGAGTACACGTTGGAGCGCCCCTGGGCGCTGACGGTGATCATGCCGGCGTCACGCAGCGCTGCTATGTGGTGGCTGACCAGCGCCTGGCTGAGTCCGGTGGAGTCCTGCAGATCTTTGTTGGACGCAGGTCCGTCCGCGAGGGTCAGCAGGAGCGTGAGTCGATTCTCGTCCGCCAGAGCCCGCATCACCGGGAGCAGCTGCTGCGCCTGCTCGCGCGGCGCGTTCCCAGCGTCCTGCAACTGTGGCACGGGTGAGTCAACCATGCCACTATTATCCATAAGCAGGCATTGATGTGACAAATCTGCGCTGATGCAAGAAGCGCAGGTGCGCGGAGCAACTCACCTCGGAGCCCAGTCCTCCGCTAACGCGCTCCGCGCACCCTCCAGATCCCTGCAGATCAACTGCGGGTGAGGTCCGCTTCGTCCATGCGGTAGTCGTATACGCGCTTGTACTTGCCCTGCGAACGCGGCAGCGTGCCCGGCTCCACCGTCTCCACATCCACCGTGGAGCCGATGCGGTTCTTGATCAGGCGCCGCAGCAGCTGCGCCGCACCCGTGATGTCCTCCTGGGGAACGCCGGGCACGGACTCGATCTTCACGGTCAGGGAGTCCATGCGGCCCTTGCGGTGCAGCTCGAGGATGAAGTGCGGGGTGAGGTGCTCGATCTCCACCGCGATCTCCTCGATCTGGGTGGGGAACAGGTTCACGCCCCGCAGGATGATCATGTCGTCCGTGCGGCCGGTGATCTTCTGCATCCGTCGGAACGCAGGCCGGGCGTCGCCCGGAAGCAGAACGGACAGGTCCTTGGTGCGGTACCGGATGATCGGCAGCGCTTCCTTCTGCAGGGTGGTGAACACCAGCTCGCCCTGCTCCCCGTCGGGCATGGTGCGGGAGAGGTCATCGGGGTCGACGATCTCGGGGTAGAAGTAGTCCTCCCACACGGTGGAGCCCTGCTGGTGGTCGACGGATTCACCGGACACGCCGGGCCCGGTCACCTCCGACAGGCCGTAGATGTCGGTGGCCTTCAGTCCGAGGCCCTTCTCGATCTCCTGGCGCATCGGCTCGGTCCACGGCTCCGCACCGAGGATGGCGATCTCCAGGGAGGAATCGGCCGGGTCGAGGCCCATGTCCCGCATCGCATCCATCACGGTCAGCAGGTAGCTGGGGGTGCAGCAGATGACGCGGGGCTTGAAGTCGCGGATCACCTGGACCTGGCGGTCGGTCTGGCCGCCGGACATGGGGATGACGGTGCAGCCGAGCTTCTCGGCACCGGCGTGGGCACCGAGTCCGCCGGTGAACAGGCCGTACCCGTAGGCGTTGTGGACCATATCGCCGGGGCGGACACCGGACAGGCGCATGGAGCGCGCCACCACGGTCGCCCACGCGTCGAGGTCGTTGTGGGTGTAGCCGACGACCGTCGGCCGGCCGGTGGTGCCGGAGGAGGCGTGGATGCGGGGGATCTCGCTGAGCGGCTTGGCGAACATGCCGAACGGGTAGGCGCGGCGGAGGTCCTCCTTGGTGGTGAAGGGGAACTTCGCGAGGTCACTCATCTCGCGGATGTCGTCCGGGTGGACGCCGGCGTCATCGAACTTCTCCCGGTACATCGGGGCGTTCTCGTAGGCGTGGCGGACGCTCCACTTCAGCTTCTCCAGCTGGAACTCCTCGAGCCTGTCGCGGCTCCAGGTTTCGCGTTCGTCGAGGCCGTCGTTGGTGGTGGTGACGAGGGGTTCGGCGGCGGTGTGCACGTTGGTCATGGTGTGCCTTTCATCGTTGAAGGGCCGGCGGTGTCCGTCGGTGCTTCGGCTGCGGGTGGGCGGTGGATCGGATCATTCGGTCGGAGGGCCAGCGGGGGCCGGAGTGTCAGGGCTCAGCGTCGGGGGACGGTGCGTGAGCGACCCCGGAACAGCGCCACAACGGTGCTGGGGCCGCTGCCGGACCCGTCGGCCCCGGGGTCCTGGGCGGTGACGGTGACGTCGTAGATGCCGGAGCGGCCCTCGTGCTGGGCGACGGCGTGGGCGGTGAGGACCTGCCCGTCGGTGGCGGGGCGCAGGAAGTTGATGTCCACGCCGGAGGCGACGGTGACGCTGTCGAGGTCGGCGGCGTCATTGCAGGCGATGGCGAAGGCGGTGTCGGCGAAGGCGAAGATCATGCCGCCGTGCGCGGTGCCGTGGCCGTTGAGCATCTCGCGGCGCAGGCGCATCCGCACGAGCGCATCGCCGTAGTCGGCGCGCACCACCTCGACCCCCATCCATTGGGAGGCGAAGTCGTTCTCCAGCATGGGGTGGTGGCCCGCGAGCGCCTGCGGGTCCGACGGGTTCGTCATCCGGGCGACCCCTTCCATTTACTGAATGAGTGTTCAGGTAATGCACGAGCACTGTTTCATGTGCTCACGGTCACACGGGGCGGTTTCGGGGCGCGTGCGCGCAGATGCAGACCCCGTGCACGCATCGTCAATCACCCCCTGTGACGCGGCACGAACCCTTCCTGTGACGCGGCGCGAACCCTCCCTGTGACCCAGTTGACACCCGTCCGCGAATCCGCCAATACTGAACGACAGGTCAGGAATTCGGCGCCGATGCCGACCCACCCAGGAGGACACCATGACCACCACCCACGACCCCCGCGCAGCCAGCAGCGCCGACGAGCTCACCGCCGAGCAGCTGCAGGAGCGGTTCGACGCGCTCATCGCCGCCGATCAGCGCATCGAACCCACCGACTGGATGCCGGAGGACTACCGCCGCACCCTCGTGCGACAGATGTCCCAGCACGCCCACTCGGAGATCATCGGCATGCAGCCGGAGGGCAACTGGATCACGCGGGCGCCCTCGTTGAAGCGCAAGGCGATCCTGATGGCGAAGGTGCAGGACGAAGCCGGTCACGGGCTCTATCTGTACTCCGCTGCGGAGACCCTCGGCACCCCACGCGATGAGATGTTCGAGCAGCTGATGAGCGGCCGCGCGAAGTACTCCTCGATCTTCAACTACCCGGCCAGGTCCTGGGCGGACATGGGCGCGATCGGCTGGCTGGTGGACGGCGCCGCGATCTGCAACCAGGTGCCGCTGTGCCGCGCGTCGTACGGCCCGTACGGCCGGTCGATGGTGCGCATCTGCAAGGAGGAATCGTTCCACCAGCGGCAGGGATGGGAGATCCTCTACACCCTCAGCCACGGCACCCCGAAGCAGAAGCAGATGGCGCAGGACGCCGTGAACCGGTTCTACGGCCCAGCGCTGCAGATGTTCGGCCCACCCGATGACCAGTCGCCGAACTCGCAGCAGTCGATGGACTGGAAGATCAAGCGCTTCTCCAACGACGAACTGCGCCAGCGCTTCGTGGACATGATCGTGCCGCAGGCCGAAGCGCTCGGCCTCACCCTGCCGGACCCTGACCTGGCGTGGAATGAGGAGCGCGGCCACTACGACTACGGCGAGCTCGACTGGGACGAGTTCTTCGGCGTCATCAAAGGCCACGGGCCGTGCAATCAGCAGCGCCTGCAGCACCGCATCGACGCCCACGAGAACGGCGAATGGGTGCGGGAGGCCGCTGCCGAGTACGCCCGGAAGATGCAGGAGCGCGCCGCCCGCGCCGACACCGACACCGCACCAGCAGGAAGCGAGCAGCGATGACCAGCGAGAACACACCAGCGCAGGCACCCGTCGGCCAGCAGTCCGAGAGCGCGACCGGCGGCGCCCCCGCGGGCCGGCACCAGTGGCCGATGTGGGAGGTGTTCGTGCGCCCCTCGCGCGGCCTCTCGCACGTGCACGCCGGGTCGCTGCACGCCCCCGATGCGCAGATGGCGCTGCGCAACGGCCGCGACCTCTACACGCGCCGCAACGAGGGCGTGTCCGTGTGGGTGGTGCCCACAGCGGAGGTGTCCGCCTCGGACCCGGACCGTCGGGATGCGTTCTTCGAATCCGCCAAGGGCAAGGAGTACCGCCACGCCACCTATTACACGAAGAGCGAAGGGGTGAAGCACCTGTGAGCATGGGCAGCGTGGGCCAGGACTCCGCCACCATCATCAGCGCCGGCAGCGCCCTCACCGCCGAGAAGCTGCTGGACTCCGGCGTCACCGCACCGGAGCGGACCGCTGAGTACGCGCTGCGCCTGGGCGACGACGCTCTGATCCTTGCGCAGCGCCTCTCCTGGTGGATCTCCCGCGCCCCCGAGATCGAAGAGGACATTGCGCTGGGCAACACCGCCCTGGACACCCTCGGTCATGCCCGCATGCTCCTCACCTACGCCGGCACCGCGTGGGACAGGTCCGAGGACGACCTCGCGTACTTCCGCACCGAGGAGGAGTTCCGGTGCGCGCAGATCGTCGAAGTGGACAACGGCGACTTCGGCCGCACGGTCGCGAAGAACCTCATCATGTCCGCCTACTTCTACGAGCTGTACTCACGCCTCGTGGACTCGGCCGATGAGACCCTCGCCGCGATCGCCGCAAAGGCGGTGAAGGAGGTCGACTACCACCTCGACCATGCGGTGCAGTGGACTCTGCGCCTCGGCATCGGCACCGAGGAATCGGCCGGACGGATGCGCGCCGGCCTGCGGGACGTGTGGCCGTACCTGGACGAACTGTTCGAGGACGAGCCGCTGCATGACGATCTCGAGGGCATCGCCGTGCGCCCCTCCACACTGCGCGCTCCCGTGATGGAGCGCCTGGAAGTGGTGCTGGCGGAAGCGGAACTGGAGGTGCCGGAGGTGAAGCAGGCCCGCACGGGCGGCCGACGCGGCGAACACCGCGAGGCGCTCGGCTTCCTGCTCGCCGAGATGCAGTCCCTCGCCCGCCAGCACCCCGGCGCCACCTGGTGAGGAGCCGTGATGGGTGAGGAGAGCATGCGCGCCGACGGAGCCCAGCGCAGCGACGGCGCCCCACACGCTGACGGAGCTCAGCGCGCCGACGGGCGCCGCCCCGCCGATGCGCGCGACGCCGCCGTCTGGGACGCCGCTGCCACCGTCATGGATCCCGAAGTCCCCGTTCTCAGCATCGCGGACCTGGGGGTGCTGCGCCGCGCTGAACTCCTGGCCGACGGCACCGCCCTCGTCACCATCACCCCCACCTACTCCGGGTGCCCGGCTATGGACGCCATCACCGCCGACGTCCACCGCGCCCTCACTACCGCCGGGTTCGAGAGGACCCGCGTGGAGCTCACCCTCTCCCCCGCCTGGACCACCGACTGGATGAGCGACGAGGGGAAGGAGAAGCTCCGCGAGTACGGGATCGCCCCGCCGACGGGGTCGGCACCCGTCGGCCCCAAAGGCCCCATCCCGGTGAGCCTCAGCGTGCCGTGCCCGCGCTGCCGGTCCCTGCGGACCCGGGAGCTGAGCCGCTTCGCATCCACGGCGTGCAAAGCGCTGTACCAATGCTCCGACTGCCACGAACCGTTCGACTACTTCAAGGTGCACTGATGACCGCTCCCAGCCCCGACAGCCCCGCACCCGTCGGCCCCGCCTCGACCGGCACTGGCGCCGCCCCCGTGCGCGCCGCCCGCCGCCGCGCACAGTTCCACACGCTGACCATTGCGGAGGTCCGCCCCCTCACCGACCAGTCCATCGAAGTGACGTTCGCCGTCCCCGATGAGCTCGCCGGGCAGTTCGACTACGCACCCGGACAGTACGTGGCGCTGCGGATGGACATGGACGGGGAGGAAGTGCGCCGCTCCTACTCGATCTGCCGGCCGCCCACCCCCGGGTCGCTGTCCATCGCGATCAAACGCGACCAGGGCGGGCTCTTCTCCAATTGGGCGAATGACAACCTCCGAAGCGGTGACCAGATGCAGGTGATGAGCCCGCAGGGCGCGTTCATCGCGCAGCACCGCCTCACCTCCCTCAACGACGCCGAGGAGATCCGCGCCGAGGTGGAGCGAACCGGCGGCGCCCGCTTCGTGTGCGCCGCCGCCGGGTCCGGCATCACCCCGATGATCGCGATCATCACCTCCCTGCTGCAGATCGACGGCACATTCGTGGACCTCATCTACGCCAACCGCTCCGCCGGCGAGGTGATGTTCGTGGACGAGCTCGCGGACCTCAAGGACCGCTGCCCGCAGCGGCTCGCGATCCACCATGTGCTGTCGCGGGAGCAGCGGGTCTCCCCCCTGCACTCCGGCAGGATCAACGCGGACAAGCTCCGTCTCCTGCTGGACACGATTGTGGAACCGTCGATCGTGGACGAATGGTTCCTGTGCGGGCCGATGGAGCTCGTCCAACTGATCCGCGACGAGCTCGACGCCCGCGGCGTGAACAGCGACGATGTCCGCTTCGAGCTGTTCACCACCGGCGAGAACTCCGGCGGGCAGCGCGGCGCCCCACCCGTTGTGGTCGACGAATCCGGCGACAACATCCAGATCCGCTTCCAGCTGGACGGCCTGTCCAGTGAGGTGAAGACCCCGCGCGGCTCCCGCGAAACCGTGCTGAACGCGGCGCTTAGGGCCCGCTCCGAGGTGCCGTTCGCGTGCGCCGGCGGCGTGTGCGGCACGTGCCGCGCGAAGGTCGTGGAAGGAACCGTGGACATGGCGGAGAACTTCGCGCTCGAAGCGGACGACGTCGACGCCGGGTACGTCCTCACCTGCCAGTCGCGCCCCACATCCGATTCGCTCGTCGTCGACTACGACGCCTGACCAGCCCCACCGCGCGCCCACCCCACGCCCGCTCCACCGATCCGCACCGCCCCGCGCCCGCGCTCTGACCCGAAAGGCCCGCCGATGATCCACTCCACCTGCACTGACGGCCTCGCCGAGATCGTCCTGGACGCCCCGCAGAGGCTCAACGCCGTCGACGCCGAGGCCCTGCACGAGTTGGTGGAATCCGTCGGCCGGGCGGAGGCCGACGGGGCCCGCGCGCTCCTCCTGCGCGGAGAAGGCAAGGGATTCTGCGCCGGCCGCGACATCGCGGGCGTGGACCCCAGGGAGGATGACGTGATCGGCTTCCTCAGCGGCCCCGTCACCGACGCGATGCGCGCCCTCGCCGACCTCCCCATCCCCACGTTCGCGGCGGTGCACGGCGCCTGCCTCGGGGTGGGGCTCGGCCTCGCGCTCGCCTGCGACGTCGTCTACACGGCAGAGGATGCGAAGCTCGGCTCACCGTTCAAGAACCTCGGCGCCACCCTCGACTCCGGCGGCCACTGGCTGCTCGTCGAACGGCTCGGCACGCACCGCGCCATGGACCTCATCATCACCGGCGACCTCATCACCGGCGCCGACGCCGTGCAGGCGGGCCTGTTCTCACGCGCGGTCCCGTCGGCCGACCTCCTCGACTTCACGCGGGAGCGGGCACGGGCGGCGGCGAGCGGGCCGACGGGGGCCTTCCTCGCCTCGAAGCGCCTCCTCGCGCGGATCCGCGATGAGCGCCTCGGGTTCTGGGACGTGCTCGAGCTGGAGAACCGCGCCCAGGCGGACCTCTGCGACACCGACGACTATCGGGAGGGCTTCGCCGCGTTCCAGCAGAAGCGGCAGCCCCGCTTCACCGGTGGTCGGTGACGGCCTGCTCGACCGGGTCGCCGGCGCACCCCGCGCGCCCTGTATGCGCACGCCGATCGGCCGTGATGTGCGCGCTCGTGCAATAGGCCCGTGCACGCAGACGCACCCCGCCGCCACGTGACCTCTGTCACCATAGTGGGCACCCGTTCAATGACGAAATGAGGAGAACCCCATGGAGACCTACGAGTCCCTTCTCGCCACCCCGGCCACGACTGGCCGCCGAGCCCGGCAGCGTCGTCCGATTGGATGGCTCACTGCAGCCCTTCTCTTCGCCACACTTCTGACCCCTTCACCTTCGGCGGCATTTGCGAGCGAAGCACGGAGCCCCGAACAGGTCACGAGCGCATCCAACACCGTGATCCAGACAGCATGGCTGCCCTATGATTACGCGAAGATCACCACTGCACAGAAATGCGAGAATCGAAGGAACTGGCTCATCAAGAACGTGGCCTGGATCAATTCCGGCAACTCCATGTGCCAGCGCTTTGTTCGGTCTCAATGCCCGACCACCTACTACTGGATGGTCATGGTCCAGGACAAAGGTGCATTCAGAAGCACCGGGGAACGCTCCAGCAGGAACTCAGCCCAACCGGCCGCGCTATCCGAAGGACACACGTCGACGCTCTCCTGCTGATCGGCCCACCAACTACCCCGGAGGAGACGTCCAATGTTTATGACGGGCATCGCGCTTTTGGCAGACTTCACCGCTCTCGCCCCAGGTGAAGGCGGGGTGGGCGGTTTCAGGATGTCGCTGCGCAGCCAGTCGACCGCGCCTACTCGAGACACAAGCACCCCACCCGTCATCACTCTGGTCCACATATGCGACACCGACAAGGTCGAACAGTGGGAGCAGACCGTCTCAGCCCTGGACGGCAGTGCAACGATCCACTACGCAGGCATGGCCGAGCTCGTCGGAGATCCACACCATGACCGGTCGGTGATCGAGGTCGTCGCCGCTCAGGTCTCGCTGGACATCAGCGATGCTCTCCGGCTCGCACGATGATCAGCCGTGATGTGCGCGCTCGTGCAATAGGCCCGTGCACGCAGACGCACCCCGCCACCACGTGACCTCTGTCACCATGGTGGGCACCCGTTCAATGACGAAATGAGGAGAACCCCATGGAGACCTTCGAGTCCCTTCTCGCCGCCGTCGCCGCCGATTCCGGCCGCGAAGTCCTGAACCCCGCCACCGGTGAACTGATCGGGCACGTCGCCCAGCACACCGAGAAGGATCTCGACGCCGCTGTCGAGAAGGCCGCCGCCGCGCAGAAGGAATGGGCGAAGAAGTCCGATGAGGAGCGCGTCGCCGCCCTGATGAAGGCCGCCGACGAGGTCGAGCAGAACGCCGGCGCCCTCGCCGAGATCATCTGCCGCGAGCAGGGCAAGCCCCTGTCCGGCCCGGGAGCGAACTTCGAAGCGGGCGCCGTGGTGGGCTGGATGCGCGCCACCTGCGCCACCGAGCTGAAGCCCGAGGAGATCGACCTCGGCGACGGCAAGAAGGCCACCGTCCACCACCGCCCCGTCGGCGTTGTGGGCGGCGTCAACCCGTGGAACTGGCCCGCGATGATCGCCACCTGGCAGTTCGCTCCCGCGCTGCGCATGGGCAACTCCATCGTGATGAAGCCGGCCAGTGACACGCCGCTGTCCGTGCTCGCCACCGCCTACCTCGTCAACAAGCACCTGCCGGAGGGCCTGCTGACCGTGCTGACCGGTCCCGGTTCTCTCGGCGGTGCGATCTCCGCCCACCCCGGTTTCGCGAAGATCACCTTCACCGGTTCCACCGAGACCGGCAAGAAGATCGCCGAGGCCGCGTCGCAGAACCTCGCCCGTCTCACCCTGGAGCTCGGCGGCAATGACGCCGGCATCGTGCTCCCGGACGTAGACGGCAAGGAGATCGCCGAAGGCCTGTTCTGGGGCGCGTTCATCAACACCGGCCAGACCTGCGCCTGCCTGAAGCGCCTGTACGTCCACGAGGACGTGTACGACGACGTCGTCGGCGCTCTCGTCGAGGTCGCGAAGCAGATGCCGATGGGTGACGGCATGGACGAGAAGAACGTGCTGGGCCCGCTCACCAACGAGTCGCAGCAGAAGATCGTGGCGGACCTCGTGAATGACGCGAAGAACCGCGGCGGCAACGTGCTGTTCGAAGGCGAGGTCGCCGGAGGCGATAAGGGCTTCTTCCACCCGCTCACCCTCATCGACTCCCTGCCTGCCGACGCGCGCCTCATCACCGAGGAGCAGTTCGGCCCGGCCCTGCCGATCATCAAGTACAGCGACGTGGACGATGCGATTGAGCAGGCGAACAGTGTGGAGGTCGGCCTCGGCGCATCCGTGTGGTCGAAGGACCCCGCGAAGGCCGCTGAGGTGGCGGCCCGCATCGAGGCGGGCACCGTGTGGATCAACTCCCACGGCACGATCAACCCGATGGCGCCGTTCGGCGGCATCAAGCAGTCCGGTTACGGCGTGGAGTTCGGCGTGGAGGGCCTGAAGGCGTTCACCGTTCCGCAGGTGATCCACAGCTGACCCCAGCGGCCGCCGGGCCGCCCGGCACCGGGCATCGTGGCCGCCCCTCATCGACGGAAGCGTCTTCTCCGCGGGCCTCAGGGATCACCCGCCGAGGAGGCGCTTTCGTTCTGCCCGCGCGGCGAGGCGGCGGCATCGGGCGCGCGACGAGGCGACATCGAAAGCGACTTTTTTGCAGTATGACCGCGGTCGATACGCAAAAAAGTCACCCTCGATTCAGCCGCCGGGCCTCTGCCTCCGGACGGCCCCGGGACAACGGCCGCTTGCGTCCGACCGACAGCCGCCTGGCCCCTCCTCCAGCCGCCTGGCCCCTCCTCCAGCCGCCAGGCGCCGGCCGCCACAACAGAGTTCGACGGATGTTCGCTATTCGCTGGGAATAACGAGCATCCGTCGAATTCTGTGGCGGGCAGGGTCGGGCTGAGACCGCCGCGGACGGGCCGAGACCGCCGGGGCCAGTGCCCGGGCGCCGGTCAGCGGCTCACTTGCCCCATTCGGTCGGCGGGCCGGCCTGCAGCAGCACGGCGAACAGACCGGAGATGAACACGAGCAGCACGATGGCGGCGAGCACCGGGTGGCGCAGGATCACGGCGAGCAGCTTCTCGGCCGGGCCAGAGGCACGCTCCTGCGCGGCCGCCGGCTCCTCCCCGTGCCGCGCAACGCGCCACTGATCCGCGAGCAGGCCCTTCGCGTCCACGTGCTTCTCGAACGGCAGGGTCGCGAACGGGACGATGGCGAGGACGAGGCCGAGGATGCCCTTGGCGGCGGGCCAGCGCTGGTCCGTCCACACGAGCACTGTGGAGACGCAGTAGGCGAGGAACACGAAGCCGTGGATGCTGCCGCCGATGCGGACGGGCAGGTCGCCCATGTGCAGGGCGTACTTCGCGATCATGCCGAGGATCAGCAGCGCCCACGTCACCATCTCGAGGGTGGCGACGACGCGGTACAGCGACCGGGGGCTGATGCCGCGGCTCACGGGGGTCGACTGTGCGGGGCGGCTGGACGAGGTGCTCATGGTTCTCCTGACGAAAGACGGCGGGCAACCATTCCATCATCACGGCCCGACCTGCGTTCGGCATCGACCGAACGATTGATGGGGCACGTCTCACGCGTCACGTCGACGGGCCGGCGGCCGGGCCGGGCAGGTTCGACTGGTGTCGGATCAGCGCTAGCCTGGTGGGCAGCCGCGTGGCCCACCCAGGCCCGCCGCTGAGCTGCGCCACCACGCGCACGAAGCGCAGACACCAGTGAGTCGCCCGTGCTCGCGCATGAACGAAGCCTCCCGCCCGCCCCGATGAAAGGGAGGGCCGGGAGGCCTCGTTGATAGGGGGCGCGGGCCGACGGGTGCCGGCCAAGTGACCGACGGGTGCCGGAGGCGCCGAGCCGGGCGCCCCAGCGCCGGTGCGCCCGTCCGTCAGTCCACGGACGGTTCGTCCAGCTCCACGGCGGCGCGGCGGAACACGTCCGGCCGCACCCGCTTCAGGTACTCCCCGCGGATCAGACCGATGATGCCCGCAGCGATGATGATGCCGGGCATCACCGTGATGAGCACGGGCGAGCCCGTGCCGATCAGCAGATCGAAGTTGATCAGGATCAGCACGAACACGACCACCAGGCCGATGCCGGCCACGAGCGGCGCCACCAGGCGGGTGAACACGCCCGGCACCGCAGTCCCGCGGGGCGCCCCGTCATGATCCGCGGCCGTGTGCACACCCTCGCCGCGCCCGCGCTTCACGAAGAACCCGATGACGGCGAAACTGGTGATCGCCATCAGGAACACGAGGCCGAACGCGGCCGCGTTGCAGAACCACGTGAACAGGGTGACCACCGGGAACAGCGGCCCCTCCGGGGCGTTCGCCCCCACCACCGCGAACACGGCGATCACGACCAGCGCGAGCACGCTCTGCGCTGCGGACCCCGCGATCGGTGCACCGGTGCGGTGCGAGGTGTTCTCGAAGAACCGCGGCAGAACACCGGTGCGGCCCAGCGAGAAGAAGTACCGCGCCGCGGCATTGTGGAACGCCAGCAGTGCCGCGAGCAGGCTCGTAATGAACAGAACGTTCGCGATGTCGGTGAAGACCGCCGGCATCTGCTCCCCGAGGAACACGAACACGAGATCGGGCCCGAGCTCCTCTGACCGCGGGACGATCTGGGACGGCCCGATGCCCACCGCGAGCGCCCACGAGGAGAACGCGTAGAACAGCGCGATGATCGACACCGCGATGAACGTCGCCTTCGCAACGGACCGCTGCGGGTCCCGCACCTCCTCGGAGTACACGGCCCCGGATTCGAACCCCATGAAGGCGGCAATGCCGAAGGAGAGGACCGCGCCGATGCCGGGGATGAACAGCTGATCCGGTGAGATCGGGGCCGCGCTCACCCCTTCGGGCGCCACCGTGAAGGACACGATGTCCACCAGCAGCACCACGATGAACTCCAGCACCACCAGCACCGCGATGATCTTCGCGGACAGGTCGATGCGGTTGATGCCGAGCAGACCCACCAGCGCCCACACTGCGAGGGCGCACGCCCACCACGGCAGCGCCGCCCCGACCATCGCCCCGAGGAAGCTCGAGACCACGAACCCGGTGATGCCGTACAGCCCGATCTGCATCAGGTTGTAGGACACGAGCGCCAGCACGGACGCGCCGATGCCCTGCCGCACTCCGAGCCCCGCCGCGATGTAGGCGTAGAACGCGCCGGCGTTGCGGATCTGGGCGCTCATCGCGCCGTAGCCGACGGCGAACAGTGCCAGGATCGCGCCGAGCAGCACGTACCCGAGGGGCACGCCGAGGATTCCGGCGACGGCGAAGCTGGTGGGGACACCGCCGGCCAGCACCGTCAGCGGTGCGGACGCGGCGATGATGAGGAACACCAGGGACGCCACCCCGAGACGGCCCGCACCGGGCACGCCGAGGGTGTCGTCGTCATGGGTGCGGCGCCCGTCGGCGTCCCGGCCGACGGATGCGCGCCCGACGGGTGCGCTGCCGTGCGACCCGGTGCCGGCACCGCCCTGGCGGGCGGTCGCCTGGGACATCACGCCCCGCTCTCAGAGGTGGAGCAGCCGCACTGGCAGGAACCGTCGGCACCGCCCTCCGACGGCTTCCCGTCCGTGCGGGACACGTTCGTGTCGCAGCAGGAGGGGGCGTCCGAGGAGCCGCCGGGGAGGTTGAGCGTGGGGTTGCGGTCGAGGAAGCCGGAGGGCTTCAGCCACATGCTCGAGTAGTCCACCGGCATGATCGGCCAGTCCTCCGGGCGCGGCAGGTGCGTGAGGCCGAAGGAGTGCCACACCACGATGTCGCCGCTGTCCACGGGCCCGGAGTCCTTCACGAACTCGGGCAGGCCGCCGCCGGTGTGCTGGTTGGGGTACATGCCGGCGGGGAACAGTTCGCCGTCCTTGTACTCCGTCACCCACAGGTGCTTCGTTGCGAACGATGCGCGGGCGGCGACCGTGGACTCGTCCGCGTTCAGCAGCGTGGTGCGGGCCTCCGGGATGAGGTGGTACTTGGTGGGCTTGCCGACGGCGTTCTTCCGCTGATTGGAGCCGATCTTCCAGGAGCGGCCCACCGTGTTGTCGCCGAGGTAGCCGCCGGCTTCGGTGATGCGGTTCTCGGTCCAGGTGAAGGCGTTGCCCCATTTGTTGCCCTCGCCCATCGGCATGCGCTTGATGTCGACCTCTTCGACGAAGTTGTCGGTGCCGTCGAGGTCGAAGTCGAGGCGGGCGCAGAAGATGTGCTGGTGCACGGGCGCGTACAGCCCGGGCGCCATCTCGGTGGCGTGCGGCAGGTCCAGGCCCGGTTCGTTCGCACCGGCGAACACCAGGCCGGTCGCCTTGGTCTCCAGCTGAATGGTGCCGTCGAGGTACAGGTACCAGAAGAAGCCGTAGTCGTAGTTGCCCACGGTCGCGAAGTAGGAGATGACCAGCCGACGGGACCGCCGCGAATGCTGGGTCTCACCGTCCAGTTCGCGGTGCTTCCACAGCACCCCGTAGTCCTCCTCGTGCATGCAGATCACGCGCGGGATGGACATCGGCTCGCCGGTGTCGGCGGCGACATGGCCGTCGAAGTAGTGGATGACTCCGAGGCAGTCGCAGCCGATCTCCAGGGAGTTCGCGTTCTTGCCGAGGTGGTACTCGCCGGCGTCGAAGTAGGAGATCCAGCGGCGGCACTCGGACGTGTCGCCGTAGGGCACCACCATCTCGGGCACGGAGGCGCGGTGCAGAACGGGACGGACCTCGCCGCCGTTGTCATCATCGCGCCAGGTCAGCTGGTTGAGCACGAGGCCTTCGCGCATGGAGAAGCCCACGCGGAAGTCCCAGTTCTCCCACCGCACGTGGGAGCCCTCCACAGCGAAACTGGGGCCTTCAGGCTGGGTGATCTCCAGCGGCTTCAGGGTGGTGCGGCGCTCACCGGAGGCCTCATGGTCGTAGTCGCCGTCCACGTCCGGGAGGGGTTTGATGCCCTCGTCCCAGAACTTCACGATTTTGCGCTCGGTGACGTTCAGCAGCACCACAAGGCCCTCGACCGGGTAGGACCACGGGTTCCGTCGGCCCTCCGGTGGGCAGAAGGTGAGGGAGCGCATCATGCGCTTGCCGACCTCGTCGGGCTCCCCGAACTGGCCGGGGGCGAGCGGGACCACGAGGGCGCGCTCCATGGCGGCCTCGTCGAAGCCGCGCTTGCTCATCGCATCCCGCCAGCGCTCGTCGGCCTTGACGATCTGGTCGACGTCCTCGTACTCCTCGAACAGGTACTGCGGCTGGCCGTAGGGCGCCTGGTCGGTGGGGAGGGTGTCGACGGAGACGACCTCATCGGAGTCGAGGTCCACGACGGCTTCACGGACACGGCCGGTGTCGCGGTCCAGCAGGGTGGAGACGACGCGGCGCATCAGCGGCTCGCCCGCCTTCCATTCGAGCATCTTCGCCTTCGGCGGCTCCACCTGGATCTGCTGCGCGAAGCGCGTGTCCTCCTGGAGGTGGCCGGCCTGATCGAGGAGGTCGCGCACGCGCGTGATCTCGTCGGGAGTGAGGCGGTCCAGGGGATGGGTGGGGGTCTCGGTGCCGTGGCTGTCGCGGGCTCCGTGCGTGTGGGTTGCATCTGGCTTCATTGCCATCTCCTCCTTGAGCACTATGGGCCCCGTCACATTATCTGAACGCCCGTTCAGTCTCTTGCGTTTGCGTGCACTGTGGTTGCGGTCACACGCTGACCTCGTCGGCGCGCTGCGCGGAGGCGCGGTAGGCCGACGGGGTCACGCCGAACTCGGCGCGGAACATGCGGGAGAAGTGCGCGGCGTTCAGCAGGCCGTGCCGGGCCGCGAGCCGCGCCACCGGCGTCGAGGTGTGCAGCGGGTCGGCGAGGTCGCGGCGGATCCGCTCCAGGCGCCGGTGCCGCATCCATCCGGCCACGGTGATGCCGCGTTCGGAGAAGAGGGCGTGCAGGTGGCGGGTGGAGATGAAGTGCTCCTCCGCCACGGCCGACGGGGACAGCTCCGGATCGGACAGGCGTCGCTCGATCGTCTCCAGCACCTCGTGCAGCAGCTGCCGGCGCGGGTCATCGCCCAGGCTGCGGCGCAGCTCCGCGGACAGCACGGTGACGAGCAGGTCGATGGCGGTCTGGGCGAGGCGTTCGATGTCGTCATCGGCCATCTGCACCATGGAGCGGGCGAGGCCCGCGAGGAACGGATTGACCACGGCGCCGAGCGGGGAGTCGAACGGGAACACGACCGCGGTGACGCGGGAGAGTTCGTCGCGGGGGATGCCGAGCCGCTGGTACGGGAAGGCGAGGACGATGGTGTGCATCCCGGTTTCGGAGCGCAGGGCGTAGGGGCGGGAGGCGTCGTAGATGGCGATGTCGCCGGGGCGCAGTTCGGCGGTGCGGCCGCCCTGTTCCACGGTGCAGTCGCCGTCGACCTGCAGGGACACTTTGATGAGGTCGCTGCCGCGCACGGCGATCATCTCGGGGGTGCGCAGCACGTCGGCGGGGCTCTGTTCGATCCGGACGATGTGGACGGTGCCGGCGCTCTTGGCGATGCTGCGGGCCTCGAAGTCCGGGGCAGGCTCGACGCTGGCGGGCCCGGTGGTGGCGCGGTCTGCGTCGGCCCCGTCCCGGGTGCGGTCTCCGTCGGCCCGCGTGCGGGGGCGGATCTCGAGCGGGGCGAACAGGTCCGCGCAGCCCGCTTCCCACTGCTCGCGGGTCATGGCGGGCCCGCCGATGGCGGGGAAGTCGAACGGCTGCACCTCTTCACCCACCTTTCGCGACGCTGCTGGTTGCCCCAGGTCTACCACAGCGGTGCACAGCAGGCGGGGCAGTGTTGCGAAGTCGCAACCTCCGCTCCCGCGCGCCCCTGCCCGGCCGCTCACGCCCGGCCACACCATCCCGCCGGGGCGAAGCGCCGACCTCGGGGCCGACGGATTCCAGCGTTTCCGTTGCGGCGCCCCCGATCTCATGCCACTCTGGCTGAACGATCGTTCAGGAATCCGTTCCACCCCTGCACTGGCGCAACCGGCCGGCCCCGATGCCCGGCCAGAAGGCGAGGAGAAGTGACCGACGCATTCATCGTGGGCGGCGCCCGCACCCCCGTGGGCCGCTACGGCGGCGCCCTGTCCGGCGTCCGCCCGGACGACCTCGCCGCCCTCGCGATCCGCGCCGCCGTGGAGCGCACCGGCATCGACCCTGCCGCAGTGGACGAGGTGATCCTCGGCAACGCCAACGGCGCCGGGGAGGAGAACCGGAACGTAGCGCGCATGGCGTGGCTGCTGAACGACTATCCGATCTCCACGCCCGCCTCGACCGTGAACCGCCTGTGCGCCTCCGGGATGACCGCGATCGAGCAGGCCGCGCGCATGGTCCGCTGCGGGGATGCGGACATCGTCATCGCCGGCGGGGTGGAGTCGATGAGCCGCGCCCCGTGGGTGATGGCGAAGCCGACCGCAGCGTTCGCCAAGCCCGGCGAGGTGGTCGACACCGCCATCGGGTGGCGCTTCGTGAACCCGCGCTTCGCGCCCGGCGGGGACCTCTCTCGCGAGGACCGGATGACGTTCTCGATGCCGCAGACAGCGGAGGAGGTCGCTGAGCGCGAGGGCATCAGCCGCGAGGACGCCGACGCGTTCGCTGCCCGCTCCCATGAGCGCGCGCTCGCCGCCATCAGGGGCGGGTCGTTCCGCGACGAGATCGTTCCCGTGGAGGTGACGGGCCGCAAGGGCGCGGTCACCACCGTGAGCGATGACGAGGGCCCCCGTGAGGGCTCCACACCGGAGGTCCTTGCTGGTCTGCGGCCCGTGGTGAAGCCGGGAGGCGTGGTGACGGCGGGGAACTCCTCCTCGCTGAACGACGGGGCGAGCGCCGTGATCGTCGCCTCCGCTGCCGCGATCCGGGAGCACGGCCTGACGGCGCGGGCGCGGATCGCAGGGTCAGCCGCCGTCGGCCTCGAACCCGAAGTGATGGGGCTGGGCCCGGTGCCCGCCACCCGGAAGGCGCTCGACCGCGCGGGGTGGCGGATCGGCGACCTGGGGGCGGTGGAGCTCAACGAAGCGTTCGCGACCCAGGCGCTGGCCTGCATCCGTCGGCTCGGCCTGGACGAGTCCATCGTGAACACCCGCGGCGGCGCGATCGCGCTGGGGCATCCGCTGGGGTCGTCCGGGTCGCGGATCGTGCTGACCCTGCTGCACCGGATGGAGGCCGACGGGGCCCGCCGCGGCCTCGCGACCATGTGCGTGGGTGTGGGCCAGGGAACGGCGATGCTGCTGGAGCTGTCCGAGGAGGCGCGCGCATGAGCACCTTCGCCGGTTTCGAACGCCTCCGCATCGACGAGCGCGACGACCGCCTCACCGCCACGCTCTCCCACCCCGCGACCCGCAACGCGATCGACCAGCAGATGGTCAGTGAGCTGCACGCCGTCTGCGCCTACCTGGAGGCTCAGCCGAAGGTGCTGATCCTCACCGGCGACGGCGGTGTGTTCGCCTCCGGGGCGGACATCGCGCAGCTGCGAGAACGCCGCCGGGACGATGCCCTCGCCGGCATCAACTCCACGATCTTCGACCGGATCGCGCGTCTGCCGCTGCCGGTGATCGCCGCGCTCGACGGCTACGCCCTCGGCGGCGGCGCCGAACTCGCATTCGCCGCCGATCTCCGCATCGGCACCCCCTCCCTCGTGATGGGGAACCCGGAGACCGGGCTCGGCATCATGGCCGCCGCCGGCGCCACCTGGCGCCTGAAGGAGCTCGTGGGGGAACCGCTCGCGAAGGAGATCCTGCTGGCCGGGCGGAAGCTCACGGCCGACGAATGCCTCGCCGTCCGCCTCGTCTCCTCTCTGCACGAACCGGATGACCTGATGGCGGCGGCGCACGACCTCGCCGACCGGATCCTCCGCAGCGACCCGCTCGCCCTGCGCCTCACCAAGGCCGTGTTCCATGCGCCGGCCGCGGCGCACCCGCTGGTGGACACGCTCGCGCAGGCGACCCTGTTCGAATCCGATGCGAAGTTCGAGCGGATGGATGCGTTCCTCGCCAAGCGCGAGGCCCGCCGCGCCGAGAAGCAGCGCGCCGCCGACGCGGACACGCATTCCTCACCTCCGGCTGCGACGTCACCGTCACGGACACCGACCAGGACCGGGCCGACGCCGCCCGCGAGCGCATCCTCGCCTCCGTCCAGAAGTCCATCGACCGCGGCCAGGACGTGGACGCCGCCGACTGCGCGAGGCGGCTCACGGCGGCGGCATCCGTCGGCGCCCTGGAGGACCGCGAGCTCGTGGTGGAGGCGGTGCCGGAGGACTGGGATCTGAAGGTGCGGACCCTGCAGTCCGTGCGGGCCGTGCTGCCGGCGGGCGCGGTCCTCGCCACGAACACCTCGAGCCTCAGCGTGGACCGACTCGCCGAGCATCTGGAGGAGCCGGCCCGTTTCCTCGGGCTGCACTTCTTCAATCCGGTGCCCGCGTCCACTCTGATCGAGGTGGTGCTCGGGGAGCGGACGGACGAGTCGACGGCCCAGGCGGCGCGCGGCTGGGCGGAGGCGCTCGGCAAGACGCCCGTGGTGGTCCGCGATGCGCCTGGTTTCGCGTCCTCCCGTCTCGGTGTGGCGATCGCGCTGGAGGCGATGCGGATGGTGGAGGAGGGGGTTGCGTCGGCGGAGGACGTGGACCTCGCGATGGAGCTGGGGTATCGGCATCCGACGGGTCCGCTGCGCACCACGGACATCGTGGGGTTGGATGTGCGCCTCGGCATCGCGGAGTACCTGCACCGAGAGCTCGGTGAGCGGTTCGCGCCACCGCAGATCCTGCGGGACAAAGTTGCCCGCGGTGAGCTCGGCCGGAAGACTGGGAAGGGATTCTTCGACTGGCCGCAGTGACGGCCGCCGATGACCGCGCCGCCCAGGAGATCGTCGACCGCAATGAGCGCGAACGCGCCGCGCAGCACCTCGGCGACGCCTGAACCCGTCGGCCCGCCTGAACCCGTCGGCCCGCCTGCGCAAGCATGGGCGCATACGGGCACACCACCGCCGTCAACGCAACGGCTCGCCCGTATACGCCCGTCGATGCCGAGTCGTCGTCGCTATTGTGGACGCATGCCCTCCCAGCCGCGTCCGCCCGCCCAGCCCGTCTCGCACCGCGGTCGACGCGCCGGCCACAGCGGCACCCGTGAAGCCCTCCTCGATGCCGCGCGCGACCAGTTCGCTGACCACGGCTACGACGGCGCCTCCCTGCGCGCGATTGCGTCGCAGGCCCAGGTGGATCCGGGCCTGATCAGGCACTTCTTCGGCTCGAAGCAGGACCTGTTCAACGCCGCCATGGAGGACCGCGCCCTCATCACGGACCGCCTCATGGCCGCGATCGCCGGCCCGCAGGACGGCATCGGCGCGCGAGCGGTCGACGCCTACCTGCGACTGTGGGAGGACGAGGACACGTCCCCGATCCTGATGAGCATGGTGCGCTCAGCGATGACCACCGATCACGGTGCGGACCTCATCAACGAGGTGATCGTGGCGCGGCTCGCTCCGCACACGGAGATCGGGATCGATTCGGAGCCCGCGCGGCAGATCACGCTCGCGGGAGCGCACCTGCTCGGTGTGGCGGTGTCGCGCAGCATCCTCAAGGCGCCGCCGCTGGTGGAGATGAGCCATGAGGAGCTGGTGGAGGCGCTCGCGCCGATGGTGCAGGAGACCGCCGACCGCGTCATCGAGGCCCTCAGTGGGCGGGACTCCGGCGTTTAGTCGTCCTGCCCGCAGGCGCTGTCGGGGATGGGGCGGCCGAGCACGGCGTTGGTGATCCGCACGCTCGCCACGAGCTTCCCGGTTTCCTCATGCACCACGTCGACGCTGTGGGTGGTGAGGGTGCGGCCGAGCCGGATCGGCGTGGCGGTGACGATGAGGGTGCCGTCGGCGAACGCGCGGTGGTGACTGGCGGAGACTTCGATGCCGACCGCGCTGCGGCCCATCGTGGAGGCGTAGATGTTCGCGGCCCAGGACCCGGCGGCTTCGGCGACGGCGATGCTGGCGCCGCCGTGCAGTGACCCGAACGACTGCCGGTTCCCTTCCACCGGCATCGTCAGCACGACCTTCTCGGCGGACTGTTCGCGCACCTGCACCCCCATGGCGCGGTCGAGTTCGCCGAGGGTGATGCTCCACGGCTGGTGGGTGGGGGCGTCGGGCTCGGTCATGCGGAGTCTCCTTGGGGGCGGGCGGGGCTGGCTGGCTTGCGGGCGAGCGGGACCGACGGCTGCCGGGCAGCGCCGACGGGCGCGGGGCGCCCGCCGGAACCCCTCGTGCGCTGGGTCACTTTCCGTTAGAGTACACAATACTGACCGAGCGTTCAGGATTGCGCCCGGTTCGCGCCGCCATGGAAAGGACCACTGCCGATGACCGCCACCGCTGACGCCCCCGGCCGCCCGGACACCGCACCGATCGTCCCCTCCTATGTGCAGGGCCGCTGGTGGACGCCCTCCGATGCCGGCGTGCAGGATCCGTCGGCCGCTGACGTCCACGACGCCTCCACCGGGCACCTGATCCGCCGCGTCTCGACCGACGGCCTCGACCTCGCCGCCGTGGTCGAGTACGCGCGCACCACGGGCCGCGCCGGCATCCAGGCGATGACGTTCCATGAGCGGGCGCTCGCGCTGAAGCACCTCGCGCTGTTCCTCACCGACCGCAAGCAGGGCATGTACGAGCTGGCCGCCGCCACGGGCGCAACGAAGCGGGACAACTTCGTGGACATCGACGGCGGCATCGGCGTGCTGTTCACCTACGGGTCGAAGGGGCGGCGGGAGATGCCGAACTCGACCGTGATGATCGACGGCCCGTTCGAGCCGATCGCGAAGGACGGCTCCTTCGGCGGCGAGCACGTCTTCACGTCCATCCCCGGGGTGGCTGCGCAGATCAACGCATTCAACTTCCCGGTATGGGGCATGCTGGAGAAGTTCGCGCCGGCGTTCCTCGCGGGCCTGCCGTCGATCGTGAAGCCGGCGACGCCGACGGCCTACGTCACCGAGGCGTGCGTGCGGCTGATGGTGGAGTCAGGGATCCTGCCGGAGGGGTCGATCCAGCTGATCTCCGGGTCGGCGCGCACCCTGCAGGACCACCTGGACTACCGTGACGCGCTCGCGTTCACCGGCTCCGCGAGCACCGCGGACCTGCTGCGCTCGCACCCGTCAGTCCAGCACGGCGGGCTGCGGTTCACCGCGGAGGCGGACTCCCTGAACGCCGCGATCCTCGGCCCGGACGCCGCACCCGACACCCCGGAGTTCGAGGCGTTCGTGAAGTCGGTGTTCGCGGAGATGACGGCGAAGGCCGGCCAGAAGTGCACTGCGATCCGCCGCATCATCGTGCCTGCGGCGGTGGCGGAGGACTTCACGGCGGCGCTGCGGGACCGGCTCTCCTCCCGCGTGGTGGTGGGCGATCCGCGCGAGGAGGCCACCACGATGGGCCCGCTCGCGTCACTGGACCAGCTGGAGGACGTGCGCGGCGCCATCGCGTCGATGGTGGCGGCGGGTGGTCGCGCCGTCATCGGCAATGCGGAGGCGGCCGACGGGGCTCGCGCCGCGGAGGCCGACGGAGGCGCCGCGCAGACCGGCGCGTTCATGGAGCCCGTTCTGCTCGCCTGGGACGATCCGCGCTGCGAGGCCGCGCACACCATTGAGGCGTTCGGCCCCGTCTCCTCCCTCTTCACCTACGACACGCTCGAGGAGGCCGTGGAGCTTGCGGCGCTCGGCCGCGGCTCCCTCGTGGCGACGGTCTGCACCAACGATCCGGAGGCGGTGCGCACGCTCGCGCTCGGCATCGCCGGACATCACGGCCGCATCCACCTGCTCAACCGGGACGACGCCCGCACCTCCACCGGTCACGGCTCCCCGCTCCCCCACTTCACGCACGGCGGGCCGGGCCGCGCCGGCGGCGGCGAGGAGCTCGGCGGCATCCGCGCGGTCAAGCACTACATGCAGCGCTCCGCGATCCAGGGGTCGCCCGATCAGCTCACCGCCGTCACGGGCGTGTGGCACGCCGGGGCCCGTCGGATCATCGCCGGCTGCGAGAAGTTTGGCGCCTCGGCCGACGCCGTCCACCCGTTCCGCCGCGCCCTGGACACCCTGCGTGTAGGTCATGCCTTCGCCTCTGACCTGCGCACGGTCCGCCCCGAGGACATCGCGGAGTTCGCCGAGTCCACCGGGGACGTGTTCTATGCGCACACGAACCCGGAGGCTGCGGCGGCGAACGAGTTCTTCCCGGGGATCGTGGCGCACGGGTACCTGCTGGTGTCGTGGGCGGCGGGCCTGTTCGTGGCGCCGGGGCGCTCCCCCGTGCTCGCGAACTACGGGCTGGAGAACCTGCGGTTCATCACCCCCGTCGCCGAGGGCGACTCCGTGCGGGTCATGCTCACGGCCAAGGAGATCCGACCCCGCGTGGACGCCGACTACGGCGAAGTGGTGTGGGACGCGGTCCTCTACAACCAGGACGAGGAGATCGTCGCGACCTACGACGTCCTCACCCTGGTGGCGAAGGAGGAGTCCCAGGCCCTCGGCGGGTGACGCGGGTGCGGCCCGTCGGGCTCCGGTCTACATGAACAGCCGCACCCAGGCGTCTGCGCCGAGCCAGATCCCGACGATGGCGGCGATCCACAGCAGGGTGACATCGGCCTGGCGGCTGAACCACTGCGCGAACCTGTCGAGCTGAGCCTCCGCGCGCTGCCCCAGCCGTGCGCGCAGCACGACAAGAACGAGCGCCGGGACCACCATCAGCAGGCAGTACCCGGCCAGGATCAGCAGCCTGCCCGGCAGTCCCACATCCATCTGGCCGATGATGCCCGTCGCCGCCAGGTACGGGAGCATGCTCGCAACCTCGATCAGCCCTGCCCCCAGGGCGAGACTCATCATCACCGGGACGGGCAGATCCCGATCGAGGCGGCGCCGCCACTTGCGCGCTGACGCCTCCGGGTCCGGGGTCCGGCTGAAGATCCCCCACGCCGCGAGCGCGATGCCCACGATCAGTTGTCCCCACAGCACCGGTTGGGCGTCCCAGATCCCGTCGGCCTCCACGATCATGGAGATGCCCGCCAGCAGTGCGATGCCGACCAGGAAGTAGAACGCGGTGATCACCGCGAGGTAGGCGAGCAGCGGTGCGAGGCGGGGACGGGGCCGCGCGAGGTAGAGCAGCGGGATGAGGAGTGTGCCGGTGCTGGTGGCGTCGATGAGGGCAAGGCCGATGAGGGGGAGGATCATGCGCCGTCCTAGAACGATCGTGCTGAAACAAGCGCCAGACTAATACAGCACAGGCGTGCTAGAAAAGGGGCATGCCGAAGATCGTCGACCACGACCAGCGGCGGTCCGAGATCGCCGATGCCACCATTCGCGTCATCGCCCGAGACGGCATCCAGCGAACCAGCGTGCGCGCCGTCCTCGCTGAAACAGGGATGTCCAGCGGGGCGCTGCGGCACTACTTCCCCTCGCATACTGACCTTCTGCGGTTTGCGAGCATCCACCTCAATGCGCGCAGCGAAGGGCGCGTCCGTACCGCTCGCCTCGCTGGGCACCGCTCGCCCGCCGATCAGGTGATCGCGATGTGCGAGGCGCTGCTGCCGCTGGGCGAGCCCCGGCGTGAGGACATCCGCGCGTACGCGCAGCTCGCCGCACTGGACGGCGCCGACGCCCAGTACCGGGCAGACGCGGCGCCCGGGGTGGGCCGACTGGCGAGGATCTGCGTGGAGCTGCTGGACCCGTCGGGGCGGCTTCCCGAGGACCGCCGACGGATCCTCGCCGACCGTCTGCACTGGGCCCTGGACGGGATCGCCGCGCAGGAGGTCCTGTTCCCCGGCCACATGAATGCCGCCACGATGAGAAGTGCGTTGCGCGAGGTCATCGAGGACCTCGTCCGGGAGGTCGAGGCGGCGCCCGCGCCCTGACCAGCGGCGAGGGCTTCCCGTTCGCGCCCTGACCCGACAGGGCCGCCCGTGCACGCTCGCCTCTGTCTGGGCCCACCATCGGCGCTCGGACCCGCCCGGCCCTACCGCCTGCGCAGTCCGTGCATCGCCATCGATACCACCAGGTCGGCGACGGCGTCGGCGTCGAGCGGGCCGCCGGGGCGGTACCACTCGGTGATCGAGTTGATCATGCCGAACAGCAGGCGGGTCGCGATGCGCGGGTTGATCCCGTCGGCCAGCTCCCCATCGGCGGCGCAGGCTTCAACGAGTGCGGTGACCTCACGGTCGAACGCACGACGCCGCTCCATGGCTTCGCGCTCCAACGGGGTGTTGCCGCGCAGGCGCAGCAGGAGGGTGACGCTGGGCAGTTCTTCGATGAGGGCGAGGGCGGTGGCGCGCACCACCGCTTCGACCCGCTGACCTGCGGTTGCGTTATCCGGGACGTGGGGCGGCCGACCGGCTTCGAGGGACTGTTCGAGGGCGTGGAGGGCGCGATCGAGGGGGATGCGCAGGAGCGCTTCCTTGCTGGCGACGTGATGGTAGATCGCCGACTTGGTGAGCCCGAGCTCCGAGGCGAGCATGCCGATGCTGGTGGCCTCGTACCCGTGGCGGGTGAACAGGTCCGTGGCCACGCGCACGATCTCGTCCTGGTCGTAGCCCGGACGGCCCCGGCGGGCACCCGCGCGCGGCGTCCGGGAAGCGGTGGCGGGCTCGGGAGCAGCGCGGTCGGTGGTGTCAGTCATGGGCCTTCACGGGTGTTGGAGCTGGCCGGTCGCTCGGTCAGGAATCGGCTGTGCCCAGCCTAGCGACCCCGAGGCTCGGTGACCTGGGACTTCGCCTCGGACGCACAGAACGAGGTTGACTTTTTTGCAGTTTCCCGGCGGGGATATCGCAAAAAGGTCAACCTCGATCGATCAGGCGACCGTCACTTCAGTTCGCCGGCCACACCTTCAGCAGCGGCGACGAGGTCGCCGTCCTTCAGCAGCTGCACAGCGGCCTCGATGTCCGGCGCCATGAAGCGGTCACGGCCGGGGCCCTCCACCGTCTCGCGCAGCTTCGCCACCACCGCGGCGCCCGCATCGGATGGCTTCAGCGGTGCGCGCATGTCGATGGCGCGGGCGGCCGTGAGGATTTCGATGGCGACCACGCGGCGCAGGTTCTCCACGGAGACGCGGAGCTTGCGGGCGGCGTGCCAGCCGAGGGACACATGGTCCTCCTGCATCGCCGAGGACGGGATGGAGTCGGCGGACGCGGGCACGGCGGCGCGCTTCATCTCGGCGACGAGCGCCGCCTGCGTGTACTGCACGATCATGAACCCGGAGTCGGTGCCGGGGTCCTCGGCGAGGAACGGCGGCAGGCCGTGGGAGCGGGCCTTGTCGAGCATGCGGTCGGTGCGGCGCTCGCAGATGGAGGCGAGGTCCGCGGCGACCACGGCGAGGAAGTCGAGCACGTAGGCGACGGGGGCGCCGTGGAAGTTGCCGTTGGAGGTGATGGTGCCGTCGGAGAGCACCACGGGGTTGTCAACGGCGGAGGCGAGTTCGCGCTCGGCGACCATCGCCGCGTGGGTCATCGTGTCGCGGACACCGCCGGCGACCTGCGGGTGGCAGCGCAGCGAGTACGCGTCCTGCACGCGGGAGCCTTCGGCGAGGACGTCCGCCACGATCGGGGAGCCCTTGAGCAGCGCGAAGACGTTCGCGGCGGAGTCGGCCTGGCCGGGGTGGGGGCGCAGCGGCATGTGCAGCTCGGGGCCGAACACGGTGTCGCGGCCGCGCAGGCCCTGCACGGTGAGGGAGGTGGCGATGTCGGCGGCCTTGACGAGTTCGCGCAGGTCCGCGAGCGCCATCAGGAGCATGCCGAGCATGCCGTCGGTGCCGTTGATGAGGGCCAGGCCCTCCTTCTCCTCGAGGGCGATCGGCTCGATGCCGGCCTCGTCGAGGAGCTCGGGGACGGGGCGCTCCTCACCGTCGGCGCCGCGGGCCCGGCCCTCGCCGAGCAGCACGATGGCGCAGTGGGACAGGGGCGCGAGGTCGCCGGAGCAGCCGAGGGAGCCGTACTCGTGGACGATCGGGGTGATGCCGGCGTTCAGCAGCGCGAGCATGGTCTCGACCACCACGGGGCGCACACCGGTGTGGCCGGTGGCGAGGGTGCGGGCGCGCAGGAACATGAGGGCGCGGATGACTTCGCGCTCCACTTCGGGGCCGGTGCCGGCGGCGTGGGAGCGGATCAGGGAGCGCTGCAGGTCCTGGCGCTTCTCCTGCGGGATGGAGGTGTCGGCGAGGGCGCCGAAGCCGGTGGAGACGCCGTACACGGGGGTGGGGTTGGAGGCGAGGTCCTCCACGTGCTGGCGGACGCTCTGGATGTGCTCGCGGGCCGACGGGTCCAGCTCGACCTTCGCTCCGTGGCGGGCAACGGCGATGACGTCCTCAGCAGTGACGCCGGACGTGGAGAGGGTGATGGTGTTGGTCATGGGTTCAGGGTGCCAGGCGGCCCGGAGCGGCGCCATAAATCCGTGGGCCGGGCGCACAGCACCGCCCCCGAGTGTCCGGAGATCCGGATCTCGAGGGCGGTGCGTTTCTGACTCCGCTCCCGCGCTACAGCAGCAGGTGCGCGATCGGGGTGGCGATGAGGATCGAGAGGGCCACGCGCTCGAACCAGATGACAACGAAGTGCCACAGCTTCAGCGGGATCTCGGTGGCGAGGACCGCCGGGACCATGCCGGAGAAGAAGATGATGGCGCTGACGCTGACCACGCCGATCACGAAGCGCAGCACGAGCGATTCGTGATCGCCCACGATGCCGGCAGGCAGGAACATTTCGGCGATGCCGACCGCGGAGGCCTTGCCGGCCAGCAGCGGGTCGGGCAGCTGCACGATCCACGCGAACGGGTAGAAGAGGTAGCCGATCCAGTCGAAGATCGGGGTGAACTTCGCCAGGAGCAGGCCGATCAGGCCCACCGACAGGATCGAGGGGATGATCGACGCGCTCATCAGCGTGCCGTCCTTGAGGGTGGACCACACGTTCCGCGGCAGCGACGGCGTCTGGTGCAGGGTGCGCATGGCCTCGGTCCACGCGGTGCGCAGCCGGTTGCCGGGTTCGGCCACGGGCTCCGGCTTGTGCTCCACGCCCTCGTAGGTGGTGGTGGGGATGAGGCTCAGCGGCGGGATCCACACGGTGATGATGGAGACCAGGAAGGTCACGAACAGGCTGACGAAGAAGTACAGCAGCCAGTGGTCCATCAGGCCGAGCGCGCCGGCCACGATGATCATGAAGGTGGCGGAGACGGTGGAGAAGCCGGTGGCGATGATGGCGGCTTCGCGGCCGGTGTAGCGGCCTTCGCGGTACACACGGTCGGTGATGAGCAGGCCGAGGGAGTAGGAGCCCACGAAGCTGGCGACGGCGTCGACTGCGGAGCGGCCGGGCACGCGCCACAGCGGCCGCATGATCCTCTGCAGGAGCACGCCGAGGAACTCCATCAGGCCGTAGCCCACGAGGAAGGCGAGGAACACGCCACCAATGGGGATGAGCATACCCACGGGGATGGCGAGCTTGTTCCAGAGGAAGTCGCCGATCGACGGGTCGGAGAGGGGGCCGGGGAAGTGCCCGAAGGCGGCGAACGCTGCGACCACGAGGCCGAGGATGTTGAGCACGGAGAACACGATCCGCACCGGGTTGGCGTTCCAGCGACCGGTGACGAAGGGCCTCACGGTGCCGAAGGCCACGAGCGCCAGCACAACGAACGGCACGGCCGGGCCGAGCACCCATTGCACGAAGGTGAGCACGTGGTCCACGGGGATGGAGGACTTGCCGTTGACGGAGAACACGGCGAAGAACATGAACAGGCCGAAGATGCTGTACACGACGAAGCGCCATTTGCCGCGCACCGACGCAGGGTCGAAGTCGCCGTAGGAGCGGCCGGAGGCGGCATCGGCGGCGGACTGGGCGGCGCCGGACAGGCCCAGGTGGGCACCGCCGGTGGGGATGGCGGTGGTCGGGGTGCGGCTGAGCCGCCCGCCCGAGTGGGGGTCGATCGGGTGGGACATGGGACTCCTGGGGTCGGGGTTCAGGGTGCCGGAGCGCCGCGAACCCACGGGGGCGTTCGCGGCGCCGACGATTGCAGTCAGTGTGCCAGATCACAGGGTGCGGTGCCCCTTCGGGCCGGTCTGGTGGGCGCGCAGACCAACTGAACGTCCACGATGCCGGACATGGGGTGGCGGGGTTGCTCGGCGGGGC
>NZ_JAKRNG010000026.1:0-36779 GCF_022347125.1 Helcobacillus sp. ACRRO | reverse complement strand
GGCCGGTCGGTGCGGAGGGGGCCGACGGGGCCGGGCGGATAGACTGGGCGGACAGAGCTGCGGCGCTCGCGGCCTGCGGCACCACTGCGATGCACAGAAGCATGAGGAGCGCGCTGATGACAGCACGCACCCCCCTCATGGTCGCCTGGGTCCGCATGACCACTACTGTAAAGTGCCGAGCCCCCGGACGCAGAGGCCGCGCCGCCATCTGCAGACGGCCATCACGAATCCCACACGAAAGAGCCCCGTGAGCGAACCCGAGAACGAGACCAGCCGCCCCGACGCCGTCGAGCAGGCCCGCACCAGAGCGGAGAAGATGTTCCGGGCCCTGCCCCAGGAGATCCACGACCTGGGCCGCCTCTTCGAGGACGCCGGGCATGAGCTCGCCCTCGTCGGCGGCCCCGTGCGCGACGCCATCCTCGGCCGCTCCAGCAGCGACCTCGACTTCACCACCAGCGCCCGCCCCGACGACACCGAGGCGATCCTCAAGCGCTGGGGCGGCACCATCTGGGACATGGGCCGCGACTTCGGCACCCTCGGCGCGCAGAAGGCCGGCGTGCAGGTGGAGATCACCACCTACCGCTCCGAAACCTACGATCCGCTCTCCCGCAAGCCCGAGGTCTCCTACGGCGACACGATCGACGGGGACCTCTCTCGCCGCGACTTCACCGTCAACGCGATGGCGGTGCGCCTGCCGTCCCTGGAGTTCATCGACCCGTTCGGCGGCCTCGAGGACCTCGCCCACGGGCTGCTGCGCACCCCCGTGCGCGCCGAGCAGTCGTTCAGCGACGACCCGCTGCGGATGATGCGCGCCGTCCGCTTCGCCTCCCAGCTCGGCTTCGAGATCGAGGATGCGACGGCCGCCGCCGTCACCCAGCTCGCCGAGCGCATCGACATCGTCTCCGCCGAACGCGTCCGCGACGAGCTGGTGAAGCTCATCAACGGCGCCGAGCCGCGACGCGGCCTCGAGCAGATGGTGGACCTCGGCCTCGCCGAATACGTCCTGCCGGAGCTGCCCGCGCTGCGGCTGGAGCGCGACGAGCACCACCACCACAAGGACGTGTACGAGCACACGCTCACCGTGCTGGAGCAGGCGATCGACCTCGAGACCGACGCCGACGGCCCCTGCCCCCGGCCCGACTTCGTGCTCCGCTTCGCCGCCCTCATGCACGACATCGGTAAACCGGACACGCGCCGCTTCGAGAAGGGCGGGCAGGTCACGTTCCGCTTCCACGAGATCGTGGGCGCCCGCATGACCGCGAAGCGGATGAAGCAGCTGCGGTTCGACAAGGACACCACGAAGGCCGTCACCCGCCTGGTGGAGCTGCACCTGCGCTTCCACGGCTACGCCGACGGCGAATGGACCGACTCCGC
Source organism: Helcobacillus sp. ACRRO (assembly GCF_022347125.1). NCBI lineage: Bacteria > Bacillati > Actinomycetota > Actinomycetes > Micrococcales > Dermabacteraceae > Helcobacillus > Helcobacillus sp. ACRRO. Next base: position 35,405 of record NZ_JAKRNG010000026.1, on the reverse strand, counting down.
GGTGCGCCGCTACGTCACTGACGCCGGCCCCGTGCTGCAGCACCTGCATCGCCTCACCCGCGCTGACTGCACCACCCGCAACAAGCGCAAGGCGCGCCGTCTCGCCTCCGCCTACGACGACCTGGAGCGCCGCATCGACGAGCTCGCCCAGCAGGAGGAGATCGACGCGATCCGCCCCGACCTCGACGGCAGGCAGATCATGGAGATCCTCGACCTCGCGCCCGGGCCCGTGGTCGGCGAGGCGTACAAGCACATGCTTGAGGTGCGGATGGACGAGGGTCCTCTCAGCCAGGAGGAGGCCACCGAGCGGCTGCGCGCCTGGTGGCGGGCCCGCAGCGTCGACTGACGCTCGCCCCTGGCCGCCGGGCCCGGGGCGCCGCGCGGCGCCCGGAGGAATGGGGACGGTCTGTGCAGATGAGGTGTGAACTGAATCGGGTGCAGGTGTTCACCACCAGGGAATGGACCTAGGCTCTGATCACTCCCATCAATCGGAAGGAATCGACCGCGTGAGCGACAAATCGTCAGGCAAGGATCCTCACCGCCCCAGCCGGGCGGCCAGCGGATCGCGCCGCACCGTGCGCACCCCCGGTTCGGAGTCGTCGGGTCGCCGCAGCACCGGAGCCGGCGCCGCAGCCGCCTCCACCAGGCGCACCCCTGCCGGTGGTCGGCGCCGTCGCGCCGCCGGGACGGCCGCGGCCGGTTCCGCCGCTGCCCGCCCCAAGGGCAACATGATCGGCTGGCCCCGCGCCGGCAAGAAGGGCCTGTGGCGCTGGATCCCGTCCTTCCGTCTGCTGGCCCTCGTCGGTGCCCTGCTGATCCTCGCCGGTGTCGGCGTCGGCGTGTGGTTCTACAACAGCACCGACGTCCCGGAGCCGACGGACGTCGCAGTCGCCCAGACCTCCCGCGTCTACTTCTCCGACGGCACCACCCTGATGGGTGAGTTCAGCGAAATCGACCGCACGATCCTGCCCTCGGACGAGATCCCGCAGAACGTGAAGGACGCCGTGGTGGCGTCCGAGGACTCGTCGTTCTACGAGAACCGCGGCGTGTCCCCGAAGGGCATTGTGCGCGCCTTCGTCAACAACGTGTCCGGCGGCGCCCAGCAGGGCGGCTCCACCATCACCCAGCAGTACGTGGAGCGCTACCACACCGGCACCCAGACCGGCTACCTGGGCAAGGCCCGTGAGGCCGTGATGGCGCTGAAGATCGACCAGGAGCTCTCCAAGGACGAGATCCTGTCCCGCTACCTCAACACCATCTACTTCGGCCGCGGCGCGTACGGCATCGAAGCGGCCGCGCAGGCGTACTTCAACAAGCCGGCGAAGGACCTCAGCGACTCCGAGGCCGCGATGCTCGTGGGCCTGATCCCCGCGCCGTCGTCCTGGGATCCCGCGGTGAACGAGAAGATGGCGCAGCAGCGCTGGGCTCGTGTGATCTCCCGCCAGGTGAACGACACGAAGACGCTGACCGAGAAGGAAGCGGACGCGATGGAGTTCCCCGAGGTGAAGAAGCCGAAGAAGGAGAACCGCTTCGGCGGCACCAACGGCTACCTCCTCGCGGAGGTGAAGAAGGAGCTCGAGGCGAAGGGCCTGACCCCGGAGGAGATCGACACCGGCGGGTACCACATCGTCTCCACGATCGACAAGAAGAAGCAGCAGTACGCCGTTGACGCCGTCAACAGCCTGCCGGAGGACCGCCCCGAGCGGAACCATGTCGGCACGGTCACGATCGACCCGAACAACGGTGAGATCGTCTCCATGTACGGCGGCAAGGACTACATCACCCAGGGCCGCAACGACGCCACCCAGTCGCGCATGCAGGCCGGCTCGATCTTCAAGACCTTCACCCTGGTCGCAGCCCTCGAGGACGGCTACGGCCTCCGCTCCCGGTGGGACGGCGACTCGCCGAAGGACATCCGCGGCTGGAAGGTGAAGAACTTCGGCAACACCTCCTACGGCCGCGTGGACCTGAAGAAGGCCACCACCAACTCGATCAACACCGCCTACGGGCAGCTGAACTTCGAGATGGGGCCGGAGCGCACGAAGGAGACCGCGATCAAGCTCGGCCTGCCGGAGAAGACCCCGGGCCTGGACGGCGACGTCACCAACGTGCTCGGCACCGCGTCCCCGACGGTGCGGGAGATGGGCGAGGCGTACGCGACCATCGCCTCCGGCGGCATCTACCGCCCCTCGCACATCGTGCGCGAGGTGAAGAACCCCGACGGTTCCGTGCGGTATAAGCCGAAGGACGAAGCCAAGCGTGTGCTGGACGAGGGCGTGGCCACCAACGCCATCGAGGCACTGACCGGCCCGCCCTCGCAGCAGGGGTCGGCTCGCCGTGTCGCCCAGAACATGGACGGCCGCCCCGTGGCCGGCAAGACCGGCACCTCCGAGAAGTTCCACTCCGCATGGTTCGTGGGCTTCACCCCGCAGCTCGTGACGAGCGTGGGCATGTTCCAGCCCACCGAGGACGGCAAGGGCTCGGAGTCCCTCACTCCGTTCGGTGAGTTCGATCAGATCACCGGCGCCACGTTCCCCTCCCTGCTCTGGGTGGACATCATGAAGCCGTCCCTGGAGGGCGAGCCGTTCATGGAGTTCCCGCCGCCGGGTGACCTGCCGCAGAAGCAGCGCTCGAAGACTGATGAGAAGGCCGTGTCCGAGCAGCGCCAGAAGGAGCGTCAGCAGCGCCAGGAGCAGGAGAAGGCGCGCCAGGAGGAGCAGCGCCAGCAGAAGGAGGAGCAGGACAAGAAGACCGAGGAGGAGCGCAAGAAGCGCGAAGAGGAGAAGAAGCAGGAAGAGGAGAAGAAGAAGCAGGAAGAGGAGAAGAAGAAGCAGGAAGAGGAGAAGAAGAAGCAGGAAGAGGAGAAGAAGAAGCAGGAAGAGGAGAAGAAGAAGCAGGAGGAGGAGCGCAAGAAGCGCGAGGAGGAGGAGAAGAAGACTCCCGCCCCCACCACCCCTGCTCCGGCACCGGATCCTGCTGATCCTCCGGCGACGCAGCCGACTGCGGACAGCCCGGCCGCTGATGCGCCCGGCACTGCCCCGCGCTGATCGACTCCGCTCCTGCGGCGCTGGGCTGCTTCGCCACTGTGCCGCTCCATCACTGCGCGAAGGCGCCGTCCCTCCCCGGGATCATGGGGACGGGCGGCGCCTTCGCCGTTGCCGGCACCCGTCAGCCCCTGCCGGCGCCCGTCGGCCTCCCCGGTCGCGCGGGTGAGGCTTATGCCACCAGCGATCGCTCTTCTGCCCGGTCGCTGGGCGCGGTAGGGTTGGAGTTCGTGTGGGCGGACCTCGCCCACCAGCATGACCCTCCTGCCACGGAAGGACCGTGGCCGCGATAGACCACAGGAGGTGGGTATACACACATGCGTAACTACGAGATGGTTGTGATCCTGGACCCGTCGATTGACGAGCGCACCGTTGGATCCACGTTCGAGAAGCTTGTGCAGGTCGTCCCCGCTGAGGGCGGCAAGATCGAGAACGTCGATGTCTGGGGCAAGCGCAAGTTCGCCTACGAGATCAACAAGAAGGCCGAGGGCATCTACGTGGTCCTCTCCTTCGTCTCCAAGCCCGAGACCGCTGCCGAGCTCGACCGTCAGCTGGGCCTCAACGAGTCCGTGCTGCGCACCAAGCTGATGCGCACCGACGCCAAGTGATCTAGTCGACCTCCGTACACGAACCTCATCAGGGAAGAGAAGGCAATGGCTGGCGAAACCGTCATCACCGTGGTCGGCAACCTGACCGCGGACCCCGAACTGCGATTCACGAACTCCGGAGTGCCCGTGGCGGGCTTCACCATCGCGTCCACTCCGCGAACCTTCGACCGTCAGGCCGGGGAATGGAAGGACGGCGAAGCCCTCTTCCTGCGCTGCTCCATCTGGCGCGACGCCGCTGAGAACGTCGCCGAGTCCCTCACCAAGGGCACCCGCGTCATCGCTCAGGGCCGCTTGAAGCAGCGTTCCTTCACTGACCGCGACGGCAACAACCGCACCACCATCGAACTCGATGTCGATGAGATCGGTCCGGCTCTGCGCTACGCCACGGCCAAGCCCACCCGCGTTCAGCGCGGCGGTGGCGGCGGCGGCTTCGGCGGCAACCAGGGCGGCGGCTTCGGCGGCGGCCAGGGCGGTCAGCAGGGAGGCTTCGGCGGAGGTCAGGGCGGCTACGGTCAGAACCAGGGCGGCCAGGGCGGCTACGGCAACCAGGGCGGCTACGGTCAGGGCCAGAACCAGGGCGGTCAGGCACCGCAGGACGTCGATCCGTGGGGCGGCTCCGGCGGTGCTGAAGAGCCCCCGCCCTTCTAAGATCCCTCACCGGCCGCACACGCGGCCAGCATGACCTCCACGCGCGGCCGGCACGGCTGCGCGAGGCGGTCACGGATCCGTCGGCCGGACCTCAGCGGTCCGCCGGCCGGGAAGCCCCGGCGCCCGACGGGTTCACAACCACACCTATTCACCCCATCCCGGGCTGAAACCCCGGGCTCCATGAAAGCTGAAGGAGCACCACGATGGCGAAGCCAGTTCTTCGTAAGCCGAAGAAGAAGCAGAACCCGCTGAAGGCGGCCGGCATCGAGTCGGTCGACTACAAGGACGCTGCACTTCTCCGCAAGTTCATCTCCGACCGCGGCAAGATCCGCGCACGCCGTGTGACCGGCGTGTCCGTCCAGGAGCAGCGCCAGATCGCCAAGGCCGTCAAGAACGCCCGCGAGATCGCTCTTCTGCCCTACTCGACCACCGGTCGCTGATCAGGAAAGGAAGAGACACTCACATGGCAACCACCACGAAGCTCATCCTCACCCACTCGGTCGCCAAGCTCGGCGCTGCCGGCGAGGTCGTCGAGGTCAAGTCCGGCTACGCACGCAACTTCCTGCTGCCGCGCAGCCTGGCCACCCCGTGGACCAAGGGCGCACAGCGTCAGATCGAGCAGATGGCCGCTGCACGCTCCAAGCGTGCGATCGCTTCCCTCGAGGACGCACAGGCCCTGCGCGACCTGCTGAAGACCCGCCCGCTGGTCATCGCTGAGCGCGCCGGCGAGTCCGGCCGCCTGTTCGGCGCCGTCACCTCCGGTGAGGTCGCCGACGCCGTCAAGGAGACCTTCGACCGAGAGATCGACCGCCGCACCGTGGCGTTCGACGCTCCGATCAAGACCCTCGGCGAGTACACCGTCACGATCCACCTGCACGACGAGGTCGATGCCAAGGTCATCGTCCAGGTCGTCGCAGCGAAGGGCGCCCGCGCCTGATAGCGACGCTGGTCGCGTGATCGTCTGAGAACCCGCTGGTGGTGGGGCTTCGGCCCCGCTGCTGGCGGGTTCCCGCATGCCTGCGCGCGGGTTCCGCGTCGCGCGGTCGGCGGTTGCCCGTGTCCCCGCTCGGGCCACTGCTCGCGCCTTCGGCTTGAACTTGCGGGGAATCATCCACGCCTGTGCTCCGGGTTGTGAACTTGTGGGGAATCATCCACGCGTGGAGGGCTTCTGAGGTGGATGATTCTTCCCAAGTTCGAGAGGGGGTCTGGAGAGGTGGATGATTCTTCCGAATTTTGGCGATCGCCCTCCCGGGGGCAGGGATGAGCAGTGCGCACGGCGGCAGTGAGCATCGCGGCATCCCGGGGGGCAATGAGCATCTGGGTATCCCAGCTGAGGGAAGGGGCGCACATCGCAGATCGGGCCGGTGGTGCCGATGTTGAATCGGTGGAGCCCGGTGCCGATGCCGACCCAGTGGAGCCCGGTGCCGATGCTGATTCGGCGGAACCAGGGGCCGGCGGCGATTCGGCGGAACCAGGGGCCGGCGGCGCGTCGGTGGATTCGCCTGCGCCAGCTGTGACCGTGGGGTACTTTGGCCGGATGGACAACGAAGATACCCCCTCGAGCGGCTCCCACTCATCGGGAACCCGCTCATCCCATCCCTCCGCACAGTCCGACCCGCAGCGTCCCGCAGCATCGAGTTCCGGCACCGTCGCCGGCCCCGGCACGGGCAGCACCACCGCAGACCCGGCCGCCGTCGGCCTCTCCCGCACGCTGTCCCACCGCCAGATGGCGATGATCGCGATGGGCTCCGCCCTCGGCACCGGCCTGTTCCTCGGGTCCGGGCAGGCGATCGCCGTGGCCGGACCTGCCGTCATCATCTCGTTCGCGATCGGCTCCGCCATCGCCGCCACCATCGCCCTGACCATGGGTGAGATGGCGTCCCGCTACCCCGTGCGCGGCGGCTTCGGCACCCTCGCCGCCCGGTTCCTGTCCCCGTTCTGGGGCTACCTGGTGCGGTGGCTGTACTGGTTCGTGACCCTGTGCGTGACCGGCGCTGAACTGGTCGCCTGCGCCACCTACCTGCAGTACTGGTTCCCGCAGGTGCACCTCGGGTGGGGCATCCTCGTGTTCGCCGTCGCCGTGATTGCGGTGAACCTCTACAGCGTGAACTCCTTCGGCGTGATCGAGTTCTTCCTGTCATCCATCAAGGTGATCGCGGTGCTCGCGTTCATCATCGTGGGCCTGTTCTTCGTGTTCGTGGGCACGGGCAGCCACCCGGCGCCGGGACTGCAGAACTGGACGAACGACGGCGGCTTCCTGCCCAACGGCATCGGTGCCGTATGGCTGGCGATGAGCATCGTGATGTTCTCCTTCGGCGGCATCGAGCTGCTGAGCGTCTCCGCCGCTGAGGCGAAGAATCCGGCGCGGTCGATCCGCGTGGCGGCCCAGACCACGATCGTGCGGCTCGCGTTCTTCTACGTGATGGCGATCGGCATCGTGGTGGCGCTGGTGCCGTGGCAGTCGGCGGCGCAGGCCGACGGGGTCGAGCAGTCCCCGTTCGTCCGCGTCTTCGACTACGCCGGCATCCCGGGCGCCGCATCCATCACGAACTTCGTGGTGCTGATCGCGGCCCTGAGTGCCGCGAACGCGAACCTGTACGCGTCGAGCCGGATGATGCATTCGCTGTCGGTGGACCGTCTCGGCCCGGCGTTCGCGCGCTACACCACGCGTCGCAATGTGCCGCTGGCGGCGATGAGCCTGACGATCGTGTTCATCGTGGCGGTGGCGATCCTCGCCGCGACCGGGGTCGGCAACATCTTCGGTCTGCTGATGGCGATCGTGGTGTTCTCGGTGACGCTGGTGTGGGCGCTGATCCTCGTCACATACATCGCGTACCGGCCCACGCGCGACGGCCTGGAGACGTTCCACGCCCCCGGCGGCACCGTCATGGCGGTGCTGGGCCTGATCGGGCTGGTCTTCGTGTTCTCGACCGTGGTCGCTGTCGAGTCGATGACGCTCGCGGCGATGCTGGGTGTTCCGGCGGTGGCGCTGATGGCGATCGCGTACGCCGCGGTGTTCCGCAGGCGTGTGGATGCTGCGGAGATCGACGAGTCGTTCGTGGAGGCGGAGCAGGCCCGTACGCTGACGGACTGAAGCCCGGGCCGTGTGCTCGAGAGCAGAAGGAGGCGGGCGCAGCTGTGCCCGCCTCCTTCGTCGCTCTCCTGGGGCGTCCCGTCTACTGTGAGGGTGTCGGCACAGTCGCCGGCATCGCCGAGAGGAGATCCTGATGACCCCGGTCCGTTCCCGCAGCCCGTTCTCGTCCGCCCGGCGCCTCAGCGGCATCACGGCTGGTGCCGGCATCGCCGCGCTGCTGCTCAGCAGCTGTGGCGGTGTCACCCCTGATGGGGAGGAGCCCGACGCGTCCTCCACGTCCACTGACTCCTCCACGTCCGCAGGGCAGGACTCCTCGTCCGATGGCGGGGCCCCGACGGCCGGTGCGGATGGGACTGCAGCCTCCGACGGCGGCACGTCCGACGGCGGTGCGTCCGATGGTGGAGCCTCCGGCGGCGCATCTGACGCCGGCGGCGCCCATGGCGAGGTGAAGGGCGCCCCCGAGGGGAAGGGCGTCCTGACGGTGACGCCGATGGTGACTGCCCGCGCTGATGGTGACGAGACCGGGGGCGCGCTGGTGACAACGGGGACGCCGCTGCAGAGAGAACTCGCGACGCTCGTGGCGGATCGGCAGGATTCGAACCAGCTGACGGTGGTGTCCTTCGGCCAGGGCGGCATGTTCGGCGTGGACCAGGAGGTGCCGAAGGCGGACGTGGAGCAGATTGCGATGAGTGCCCTGGGGAAGGTGGGTCTGGAGAAGGACCTGACGGCGGTGGACTGTGAGGGGCCGCTGTCGCAGTCGCAGAGCGCCACGGCGTGCACGTTCACCACGAAGCACGGCGACACGTGGCAGGGCTACGCTTTCCTGGGCATGACGCCGTCGCAGGACATGGGGCTCACGGTGCTGATCCCCACGGAGGCGTTCCCCGCCGAGTGATCGCGCCGCCGACCGCGGCTGTCGGCCTCCGGGCTGCGGGCCGCGCGCGGGGTGCGGGCCGACGGGTGCTGCCCGCCCGGTGAACGGTCAGAACAATGGCATACGACACATGTGCGGCCTGCGGGTGGCGCCCGAGTGGACCAGTCCCGGGGCGCGCCCTATAGTTGATCATGCTTCGGCGTTGGTCGTGCTTGACACCCGGCTCCGAAGAGACGCGCAAGTGGCGGAATTGGTAGACGCGCACGGTTCAGGTCCGTGTGCCTTCGCGGGCGTGGGGGTTCAAGTCCCCCCTTGCGCACAGATGAGGCCCCGGCCGATCAGCAGATCGGGCCGGGGCCTTCCGCATGTCCGGCAGTGGGAACTGGCCGGTCAGCCGTCTGCGCTGGGATCAGCCCATTGCCTTCATCATGTACTCCATCACCTTGGGCTCCTTCTGGCCGCAGGTCACGAGGGCGGTCATCATCTGCTCCTCGTTGCCGGGCTTGCTTGGCAGGTCCTCGCCCTTGGAGATCGCCACCTTCGACTCATCGGACAGGTGCGGGTAGATCTCTTCGCTGAAGCAGGTGAAGAACCGGTCGAACTGCTCGTCGGTGATGCCGGCTTCCTTCATCTTGCCGAGCGAACCGTCCTCAGCAGAATTCGCCCGCACCTGCTTCACGGTCGAGGCGATGAACTCCTCCTTCGACGGCACGTCCTTCGGATCCACCGTCTTCGCGGACGCATCATCCTTGTCATCGTCAGCGTCAGCGTCATCGTCATCGTCGGCGTCATCGGTGGGGGCGCCGGGACTGGTCGACGCCTTCGTGTCAGTGGGGCCGCCATCGGATGCGTCGGTGTCATCGCTCGGGTCCGCTGACGCGTCGGAGTTCGCGTCGTCGGTCTTCTCGCTGGGCTTCTCCGGCGGCGCGGTGGTCGCCGGCGACGATGCGGGCTCCGTGGTGCTTTCACCCTCGGTGCTGGAGCTGCCGCAGGCGGCGAGGCTGATGGTGAGCACGGCGGCGGCGCCGACGGATGCCAGACGGGCGGCGATCCTTCGAGTGCGCATGGCACCCTCCTCGTGGTTGATGCCGGGCCCGGTGCCCGGCGCATGGTTCCAGCGTAGAGAGGATGCGGCGTCCCGTCAGCGGGTCGCCGGGTGGAGGAGTGCCCATCGCGCCGTCATTGCGTCACCAGGTCGATGGCGCAGGCGTCGATCGCGTTCTCCACGAGGGTGTTGTCCTCCTCGGAGATGGTGGCGTACTTCTCACTCTCCTTGTTGGAGATGATCTGGAGGGTCTCGTCGGAGACGTCGTCGTAGGTCTTGTCGGCAACGCAGCGCCACGTGTCGTCCATGTCCTTCTGCGTCAGGCCGTTCTTCTTCAGCTCCTCCTGCGAGGGCGTGAACGTCCGCATCGTCTCCACGAACCCGTCGGTGTACTCCTGCTTGCTGACGGGCCGGGCAGCGCCGCTGTTCGCCGACGCCGACTCGGAAGGGGACGCGGCCGGGCTGGAGGGCGACGCAGCCGGGCTGGAGGGGGACGCGGCCGGGCTGGAGGGCGACGCAGCCGGGCTGGACGGGGAGTCCGACGGGGACGCGGAATCCGTCGGCTTCTGAGGGGAGGTCGACGCCGGCGCGGGCGACGCCGACGGCGACGGGTCCTCACCACCGGCGGTGAGGGAGCCGATGGCGCCGCAGCCGGTGAGGGAGGCGCACAGCAGCGCACCGGCGGTGAGGAACAGCGCGGAGGAGCGGGGGCGGAAGGGGAGAGTCATGGGGACATCCTGTCGGTGAGTGCCGCGGCGACAGTGCAGCAGCATGGGAGGCCCGCACACACGGGTTGGAATGACAGTACCCCGCCCGGGCAGTGCCGAGCGGGGTACGTGTCCCAACGGGGGCGTCGGCGCCGGTCAGGTGACCGGGCCGATCAGCAGATCGGGCCGGGGCCTTCCGCATGTGTGGGTGCGGGACCCGTTGGCGCGCGCTCGCCCTGCCCTTCACGAGGCCAGGCGCGGCAGGAGTCGGGTCATCCCTTCATCTCCTCCATCATGATCTTCAGCATCTCCGGGTCATCCTTCCCGCAGGTGACGAGGGCATTCATCATCACATCGTCCGAAGGCGGTTCGCCCGACGGGGTGTCACCGTTCATTATCGCGACCTTCGCCTCGTCCGACAGGTGCGGGTAGATCTCGTCGCTGAAGCAGGTGAAGAACCGGTCGAACTGCTCGTCGGTAATGCCGGTGGCCTTCATCTCCCCGAGGGCGCCGTCCTCCTCGGCGGAGGTGCGCAGCTCCTTCACCAGGTATGCGGAGAACTCATCCTTGGATGGGACGTCCTTCGGGTCCACCGGGGTTGGGGTGGCCTTGTCAGTGCCGCCGCCCTCGTCGGTTCCGGTGGTGCCGTCGAGGTCGTCACCGCGCGGGGGCTTAGCGCCGGTGGCGCGCTTCCCGTCGGCCGACGCGTCCTTGCGGTCGCCAGCGTCGGCGTCCTCAGCGGGGCTGGTCTCCTTCGGCGGGGAGGTGATGGTCGGCGTCGTCGTCGGCTCCTCCGTGCCCCGGCCTTCGGTGGTGGAGCCGCCGCAGGCGGCCAGGCTGATGGTGAGCACTGCCGCGGCGCCGACGGAGGCCAGACGTGCAGTGAGCGGTCGAGTACGCATCGCGTCCCCCTCTTCTCAGGTGCCGGGCCCACTGCCCGGCGTCTGTACCCAGCCTAGAGACGACACAACGGGCAGTCACGCCGACAGCGGGTGCAGGAGTGCCCATGCGGCAGGCCCGTCAGGCTGGTGCCCGCCTGCGGTCAGGAGACCAGTTCGACGGCGCAGGCGTCGATCGCGTTCTCCACCAGGGTGTTGTCGGCGTCCGGGATGGTGGCGATCTTCTCGCCCTCTTCTGCGGCGATGATCGTCCGCGTCTCGACGGGGTCGGGGCCACATGACAGTACCCCGCCCGGGCAGTGCCGAGCGGGGTACGTGTCGCAACGGGGGCGTCGGCGCCGGTCAGGTGACTGGGCCGATCAGCCGGGTGGGGAGATCAGTTGCCGCCCTTGCCGGAGTCCTGGCCGTCACCGGGGGCCTGACCGTCACCGCCGGGTGCCTGGCCCTGGCCGCCCTGGTTCTGCTGGAGGGCCTTGTCCAGGCCGAGCTCCGAGACACAGGTCTGGGTGGCGGTGGCGAGCGCCTGCTGCTCCTCCTGGGTGACCTGCGCCGGGGTCTGCGGATCGCCGGTGGCCAGCGCCGCCTTCACCCCGTCGGACATCTCCGGGAAGGACTTCTCGGCGCTGCACTTCAGGAGGTCATCGACCTGCTTGTCGTTCAGGCCGGCGGCCTTCATCTGGTCCGCCATGCCCTGCGCCTTCATGATCTTGATGAAGCCGTCGGTGTAGTCCTCCTTGGAGGTGGGGCCGGCTGCGGCGCCGCCCGCGTCAGAAGCACCGCCCGCATCGGACGCGCCACCGGCATCCGACGCGCCACCGGCATCAGAGGCGCCGCCGGCATCGGATGCACCCCCGGCGTCAGACGCCCCAGCGTCCTGCGTGGTGTCCGCCGGCTGCGAGGACGACGAGCTCGACTCCGCGGGCTTCTCGTCCTTCTTGTCATCGCCGCACGCAGCCAGGCCGAGGGCCAGCAGGCCCGTAGCGCTCAGCGCGACGATCTTCTTGCCGTGGGTGCGGATGGTGGTGCTCAATTCGGTTCTCTCCTGTATCAGTGGATTGTTCCGGGAACGGGCCGACTGTTCCATGCCAGCCTGACCGTGCCATGAACAGAGTCTGGGCATCTGATCACGCCTCCCGCTGATGCGGGGACGGCCGGACCCCGGGCATAGAAGAACCCGTCGCCTCCCACAGGAAGAGAAAGGGGGAGGCCGACGGGTTCCGAGTTCGTGTCAGTGACCGTCGATGGCCCGGGTCAGCCGATGATCTTGGAGGCGCAGCCGTCGGCCGCCTTCTCCACAGCCTTGTAGTCCTCGTCACTGACCTTGGATTCGCCGTCGCCCTCAGCGATGAGCTTCTGGCCGCGGCTGGAGACGTTCGGCTTCACTTCCTTGGCGATGCAGGTGTAGAACTCGTCGATCTGCTCGTCCGTGATGCCGGACTCCTTGAGCTTGGCGCGGTCGAAGCCTTCGGCGGCCATCATCTTCTCCATGCCCTTGGCGAGCTCCGCCTCGGACGGCTCCGAGCCGCACGCGGCGAGGCTGCCGGCAAGGACGAGGCTGGCGCCCAGGGCGGCGATGGCGCGACGGGTGGTGGTGATCATGATGTTCTCCTTTGGGTTGAGGAGGTGGAAAAAGGGGATGGCCGGGATCAGCCGATGGTCTTGCTCACGCAGGTGTCGATCGCGGAGTTCAGCACCTTCTTCTCCTCCGGGGAAAGCGGGGCGTTGGAGTCACCGTCGGCGATGGCGCGCTTCAGCTTCGGGCTCAGCGACGGGGCGGACTCTTCGACAATGCACGTGAAGTAGTTGTCGATCTTCTCGTCCGAGATGCCGCTCTCCTTGAACTTCTCGCGGGAGTAGCCGGCCTCAGCGGTCATCTTCTCCATGCCCTTGGCCATCTCGTCAGTGCTCGGCTCCTTGTCGGGGTCCGCGGAGGAGTCATCCGTGGTGGGGGCCGCCGGGGTGGTCTCCGCCGGGGTGGTCTCCGCAGGAGTGGTCGCCTCCGGGGTGGACTCCTCAGGAGTCGTCGCCTCGGGAGTCGTCTCCTCCGGCGTGGTCTCTTCGGGGGTGGTCTCTTCGGGGGTGGTCTCTGCCGGGGCGGAGCTCTCCTCCGTGGGCTTGGCGTCGGTGTCCGAGTCCTGGTCGCCGCCGATGCCGAGGGCGCCGCAGCCGCTGAGGCTGAGGGCCAGGACTCCGATGGCGGCAAGAGAGGCGGCGCGGGCACGGGTGCTGCGGATGGTCTTCATGAGGGGCTCCTTATGAATCGGAAGGGCGGTGATGGCTACAACTGTTGCACCACTTGCGATTCCTGCCGATGGGGACATGTGACCCGCGCATGGGTACTTTGGTGAACAGTCGGTGACCAGGAGGTTCGCAGGGCGGCCCCGAACGTGCGGGCGACCTGCCCGAACACCCTGCGGGGCCGGCGTCCCCATGGGAGAATCGTCCCGGTCCATCACCGATGAGCGAAGGAGCCCCCGTGACCGCCACCGCCACCACCGGAACGTCCGCATTCGTCCGCGAGGATGAGGCTCTCTCCCGGGAGGCGGTGCAGTCCGTGGTGGACCAGCTGCCGCAGTGGCTCAGCACCCTCGGGGATCTGCGCCGCCTGTCCGGCCTGCAGGTCGCGATCTGGCACGACGGCGACATCGTCTTCGACTACGCGCAGGGCACTGCCGACCCCGAGACCGGCACCGAGCTGCTGCCCACCCATCGACTGCGCATCGCTTCGCATTCGAAGATGTTCACCGCCCTCACCGTGATGCGGCTCGTGGAGCAGGGCCGCATGCGACTGGACGACGCCGTCGGCGACCTCGTGGACGACCTCGCCGACACCCCTGTCGCCGACCGCACCATCCGCGACCTCCTCTCCCACTCCGCGGGCCTCACCCGCGACAGCTCCGACTCCCGTTGGTGGGCGCTGCAGACCCCGTTCGCGGACCGCGCTCAGCTGATCGAGATCGCGCGCGACGGCGCCGTGGTCGCCGAGGCCGGCATCCACCTGCAGTACTCCAACATCGGCTACGGCTTCCTCGGCCTCGCCATCGAAGCGGTCACCGGCCAGTCGTTCGAGGACGCCGTCACCGACCTCGTCCTCGATCCCGTCACGGCGGAGGTGGAGCGCGACAGCGACCGCACCCTCCACCTGGGCGCCGATCTCCCGGAGGGCGCCGCCGGACCGGAGCAGGCCGACGGGTTCGCGTACGGCCACACGGGCCTCATCCACGGGGACCGCCGCGCTGTTGAGCAGATCAGCACCGGCGCACTCGCCGCCGCCACCGGCTTCTGGGCCACCGCCGCGTCCATCGCCGAGTTCACCGGCCGTGTCTTCACCGACAGCGCTCTGCTCACCGACCGGTCCCGCCGCGAAATGCGCCGCAAGGTGTGGACCCTGCGCGAAGGCGGGCACTACGGTCTCGGTCTCCAGCAGGGCCGCTTCCACGGCTTCACCGCCCTCGCCCACTCCGGTGGATTCCCCACGGGGCTGTCCCGCACCTGGGCAGTGCCCGCGTCGCGCCTGTGCGTCAGCGTCATCGGCACGTCCACGGACTCGCCGTCATCGGAGATCGCCGTCGGCATCCTGGGCCTGCTGGCGCTCGCAGCCGGGCGCCCCGCCCCCGACGCGGACATGTTCGAAAGCGCCGCCGCGGGCGGCGGAGCAGCCGTCGGCCGACCCCGCCCGAAGGAGCTCGCCGACCAGCCCTCCGTCACCATCGGTGGTGAGGAGATGACGGCGGAGCAGGTCGCGGGGATCGTTGAGGGCACGTACAGCGCGGGCTGGGGCCGCACCTGGGTGGCGCGCCTCGGCGACCGCCTGTTCGAGCTGCCCCTGTCCTCCTACGACCCCGCCGCCGGCGCCATCGAACTCGCTGTCACCGGCACCCGCCCGGACGCGATCCTCGACGGTGTCCCGTGCGTGGAGCTCACCACCTGGGGCGACACCGGGTACGGCTCCTACTTCGAGCCCGTTCTCGCTCGCGTCGAGAACGGCCGCTGCACCGGCCTCGTCGACACCGGGCAGGTGGCGGTCCCGAGCGAGGACTTCGAACTGCCCGAGCGGATCCGCGCCCCCAAGGCGTGACGGCCGGGTGGGGGCGTCGGCCGGTCACCACCGGACCCAGACGTCCCCATCCTCGCCATCGACGGCGACCGACTGGATCGACGCCGCCACCGGCGCCACTGTCGTCGACGAATCCGGGGTGGTCTGCCCCGCCCGGCGCCGACGCCACCCCGCCACATACTCGGGCTCCGGCACAGTCCGTGTCGCCTCCGGCAGCAGCACGGACGCCACGCACGCATTGAACGGGCGGGTCGCCACCGTATGGAATCGGCGACGCCCATCGTCACCGGGCTGACCCGCCCCCTCAGCGGCCGGCAGCACGGCCTCGATCGCCCACGCGTCATCGATCGCCAGAGGATGCGGCAGCAGCAGCTCCACCACCGTCAGCGACGTCCCCGGCACCGGCCACCATTCGCCCACCTGCGCGCCGTCGATCCGGATGGGTTCGCGCGACAGGTCAGCAGAGTCCACCGCGACGTGCACGCAGTTCATGTCCGCCAGCGACGACGTGAACGTGAGCCGCAGCGTGACGGTGGGTGCCGACGGGTCCCGCAGATCCAGCTCGGACAGCAGCATCAGCGGCCGGTGCCCCGGCATCGGCGTCACCGTGCACGCCCGCCGAGAATCCGCCATGACACGGCACAGGGTGGGGAAATGGTCATGGCAGGAGTGCTCCGCGAGCTCGGAGGACTCCACATCCAGCAGGGTGCTCAGACTGCCCGGCCGCAGCTGCAGCACCTCTTCGATCGTGGCCACCGCCCGGCGGGTCGAGCCGCGCGCCGGCGCACCCTCGCCCCTCGACCAGGTCCGCAGAGTCGGCGCCGACACCGATGCGCCGCGCTTCTTCAGCGCCTGCGCCAGGGACGCGTACGTGAACTCCCGCTCCGTCATCGCCGTGGCCAGCGCCTCCGCGAACGTGTCACGGCGAACGCCCATGTCAGCGGCAGGATCCGTCGGCCCCGTCGGCTCCGGGTGGTGCACCGCCTTCGTGTTCATCCGTCCCACTCCCACTCCATGCAGATGCCGCCGTTGGCGACGAACTCATCGGTGGTGACCAGCAGCAGGGCGCCGTCCTTCGAGTCGTCAAGGAACTCCGTCCCCTCCGGCTGGGAGGCCATGTTGTGCCGGCGGATCTTCGGCCTGCGCGGAGGGCAGTCCGGATGGAAGTGCAGCTCCATGCCCAACTGGCCGATCGCGTTCGTGGTGCGGACGTCGT
This sequence comes from Helcobacillus sp. ACRRO, assembly GCF_022347125.1. Classification (NCBI taxonomy): domain Bacteria; kingdom Bacillati; phylum Actinomycetota; class Actinomycetes; order Micrococcales; family Dermabacteraceae; genus Helcobacillus; species Helcobacillus sp. ACRRO. Next base: position 19,213 of record NZ_JAKRNG010000026.1, on the reverse strand, counting down.
ACAGGGGCCTCGACCGCGGACTGTCCAGCCGGCTCGGGGTCATCTCGTACTCCACGTACGCCATCTGCCCGCGCTCCAGCGGCTGATCGAGGATCAGCTCGAACACGGTCTGCCCCGATCCTTCGAACACGCGCTGCCGGCCGATGCGACCGCCCGCGCGCACGTTGACCCGATGCGGATTCCGGTCACCGTGCGCATCCGGGAACGTGGCCTGCAGGGACCGCTCACCGCGCGCCGCCACCGCCTGGAAGATGTGGGTGCTGCGCGCACCCATGAACTGGCCGTTCTCGTTGTACCAGACAGTGCAGTGCATGAACGCGTTGCGCAGCTCCGGCGGGCCGTCCAGCCCCACCTCCCTGCGCACCTGCGCGTACTCCTCGCTATGGTTCAGCACTTCGGGACGGGTCCGGATCGACGCCCACCACGACTCCGACCCCTTCTCCACCTGCTGCTCCGCCGCCGTCAGATAGCCCGGCGGCGTGTCCAGGATCGACTCCAGTGCCTGCAGCGCGCGCAGCGACTGGTCGCGCCACGGCTTCGTGCGGCCCGTGCGCCACATGCTGAGAGTGGAGGCGGACACGCTGACGCCGTGCGACTTCAGATGCTCCCGCATCCGGTGCAGGCTCAGGTTCCGCCGCTGAACAGCGGCCTGGAAACGGGTCGGAAAATCAGGATCCGACGGCAGATCCGACGGCAGCGGTTCATCGCCGGTGTTCAGGAACGGCGGCCGCGAATCAGGCGATGCCGACTTGGGATCCTGCACGACGAACCCCCGTGTTCCTGTTCGTTCCTGCTCGGCGGCCATCACGGCCGACGGATGCTCAGCGTGCCGTGGACCGACGCGTCACACCGTTTCCTACAGCGCTCAACCTACCACCGTGCCCGTGTCTGATTCGCGCAGTTCAGAGCATAACGGTGATCCGTGTCCATCACAGGGTGTTGGCACCCGTCGGCCGCCCTTCCTAGCCTGGAGGCACCAGCGAGACCGAACCCGTCGGCGCGCCCCACCGCTCGCCGACCCCGCGGCCCAAGGAGCCCCATCGTGCACACCCTCATCACCGGCGCCTCATCCGGCCTCGGCACCATCTTCGCGGACCGCTTCGCGCGCCGTGGCCACGACCTCATCCTCGTGGCCCGCCGCACCGACCGCCTTGAAGCCCTCGCCACCCGCCTTTCGAGCGGCTACGGCATCGACGTCCAGGTCATCGGCCAGGACCTCGCCCGCGAAGGCGCCCCCGAGGCGCTCATGACCGAGATCGAACGCCGCGGCCTCGAGGTCGATGTCCTCGTCAACAACGCCGGGTTCGCCACCATCCGCCCAGTCAAGGACTCCACCCCGGGCACGCTGGAGAAGCAGGTGCAGCTCAACTGCGTCACCCCCGTCGGCCTCGCCGCCCGCGTGCTGCCGGCGATGCGGGAGCGCGGCCGCGGCACCATCATCAACATCGCCTCCACCGGCGCGTACCAGCCGATCCCCGATATGGCGGTCTACGCGGCGTCGAAGTCGCTCGTGCTGTCGTTCAGCGAAGCGCTCTGGTACGAGGAGAAGAAGCACGGCATCCGCGTGCTCGCCGCCTGCCCCGGCCCGATGAACACCGAGTTCTTCGACAACGCGGAGGCGACCGGGCTCGCCCTGCCGATGCAGAGCCCCGACCATCTCGTGGACACCACGCTGAAGAAGCTCGAGGGCAGCGCCCCCAGCTTCATCGACGGGTTCGCGAACACCGTGCTGGCGAAGGTGATCATCCCGCGGGCGCCGAAGAAGCTGGTGCTGAAGGTCGCGCACCGCATCGCTCTCGGCTGACCCTCTCGGGCGAGCGGCGCTCAGGGGGCCGACGGGTGCTCGCGCTGGCCTGGTTCCGCGACGATCTTCTCGGACGGCTACCAGGAGCTGAGCGCGATCGCCGCCCCGGCGCCCACCAGTACCCCGCCGACGGTGTCCGACGGCCAATGAACCCCCAGGTAGATGCGGATCAGCGCCGTTGTCACCACCCACGCCGCCGCTGCGGCGATGAGGGCTGCGCGGGCGCGTCTGGTCCGGACGGCGCCGCACAGGACGAGAACAAGGACGATCGCCGTGACCAGCGACGCCGCGCCCGTGGAATGACCCGACGGGAACGCCGGGCTCGTCTCGTGCACCAGGCGAAGGGTCTCCGGTGGCCGCTCCCGACCGGAGACCTCCTTCAACCAGTCCGTGAGGACCCCCGCGCCGGACGTGGACGCGATGACCAGCAGGCCGGACCACCAGCGCCTCGTGGCCGCGACCAGGGCGATCACCGCGACCGCGGCGAGGGCCACACTGCCGAGCGGGCTCGCCAGCGGCGTGAACAGCTGCGCGATCCCCGTGAGGGCCGAAGTGCGGGCGTCGATCGCGGCCGTGGACAGCGTCTGGTCCGCGGCAGTGAGTGCACTGGTGCGGGTGAGCAGGCCCACCAGGAGAGCCGCAGCGATCAGGGCGAGGCCGGTGAGCAGGCGCGCTGGGGAGAAGGCGGGGCTGGGGCGAGCGGGGCGCGGCATAGACCCACCGTAGCCCGGTCAGAACGCGAACAGCCCCACACTCAGCGCGTTCGCCTTCACGGCGACGGTGAGGCGGGGGCGAGCGAATCGGGCGAGCTGGACGCGGGCACGCCCTACGCCACGGCCTTCGCGGCGAGGAACAGGTCGCCCGGCATCGCCCGATCCAGGCGCCACTGGATCTGCATCGGCTTCGACCCAGTGGCCGAGACGCACGTCGCCGTGCCGAGACAGGTGTACGGCTCCGTTCCGATGTCCCCCGTCTTCGTCTCACGCACGAACAGGACCACGGTCGAGGACCCGTCGGCGTACCGCCGGCCGGTGGGGCTGTCCGCCCCCGTCAGCGACTGCGACTCCCAATGCATCTCCTGCTGGTTCAGCGCATAGTCGCGGTACAGAGTGGACGGGGAGAAGTCCGCCTCCGACTTCTTCAGCGTGATCAGCAGGATGTCCGTGTTCAAGGCCCGCACGTACTTCACGCCCTCACGGATCGACCCGGGCTTCTCCGCATCGAGCGTCCCCACCCCGAGCCCCGCCAGGAGCTCCTCGCGGGTGTAGGCGGCGTGCGTGCACAGCGGCGACACCGCCCCCAAACGGCCCTCCAGCGCTCGCGGCACCGTGTCCATCTGCTCAGCACGCACCTCGAAGATCTGCAGCAGCTCACCCACCACTGCCGGCAGAGACCGCAGGTGCTCCACGCCGGCAGCGACCGCCGCCTCCCGCGCCTGAACCGAATCGGTCGATCCATCCGACCCGGTGAACGCCTCCCCATCAGGACGGGTGAAACCGCCCGGGAAGAACGAGAACACCAGCATCGCCGCCGCCAGCTTCGTGGGCGCATCAGCTGCGGCGAGGTCCACCCGGTTCAGCAGCAGGTCGCGGTAGAGGCGCAGCCGGACCGGGTCATCCACCGCCGTGAACGCCCGCGCCCGCTGCAGCAGCCGTTCCTCCTCCGCGCTCGGCAACCGGATCAGGTCCGTGCCGAACGCCCAATCCGACACGCTCCGCCACGACGTCGACCGCTTCGACCCCTGATAGGTGCGCGTCGACGCCCGCGCCCCGTACACGTCCTCGAGCGTCCGATCCGCCTCCTCCAGGTACGCCCGCAGCGTCAGCTCTCCCACGGACCCGTCGGCCGCCACACCGGCGTGAGAGCGCACATCCGCCACCAGCTCCCGCGTGGTCATCTCCATCTGGGTGCGGATCGACTGCACCACGATGTCCTGCGCCGTCTCATCCAGCACGATCTCGCACCCCGGCGCCAGGAACGGGAAGCCCTTGCGCACCTGGTCCTCGAGGCGGCGCCGGCTCGTGCCCGTCAGCGCCCGGAACTTCAGATCGAAGCGGAACGACCGGTTCTGCTCACCGATGAAGTCCAGCACCGTCAGCAGCGCCTTGCCGTGACTGCGGCGCAGACCGCGCCCCAGCTGCTGCAGGAAGATCGTCGCCGACTGCGTGGGCCGCAGCATCAGGATCGTGTCGATCTGAGGAATGTCCAGGCCCTCATTGAACAGGTCAACCGCGAAGATGCACCGCAGATCCCCCGCCCGCAGAGCCGTCAGCGCATCCCGGCGCACCTCCTGCGGCGACTCACCCGACAGCGCCACCGACGCGATCCCCGCCTCGGTGAACACCTCGGCCATGAACTGCGCATGCGCCACGCTCACACAGAACCCGAGCGCCCGCATCCCGGCCACATCGGTCACCGTGGTGCGCAGCGCCTCGATCACCCGCGCCGCGCGGTCCCGGTTGTGGGCGAGGATCTGCGCGAGCTGCTGTTCGTCGTACCGGCCGCGGGCGAAGCGCACCTGCGTCAGGTCGGTCCCGTCGGCCACCCCGAAGTAGTGGAACGGGACCAACAGGTCCTCTTCCAGCGCGTCCCACAGCCGCAGCTCGCTCGCGATCCGGCCGTCGAAGAACTCGGCGGCGACGCTGACCCCGTCGGCCCGCTCCGGTGTGGCCGTCAACGCCAGCAGCTCCTCCGGCCGCAGGTGCTCGAGGACGCGGCGGTACGAGGAGGCGCTGGCGTGGTGGAACTCGTCCACCACCACCACCTGGAAGGCCGACGGGTCCACCTCGTCCAGCAGACGCGCCTTCGACAGGCTCTGGATCGACGCGAACACGTGCCGCCACCGCTGCGGCCGCTGCCCGCCCACCAGGACCTCCCCGAACGTGTCGTCCTTCAGCACCGTGCGGTACGTGCGGCGCGCCTGCTCGATGATCTCCTGCCGGTGCGCCACGAACAGCAGGGTGGGCCGCGGCCCACTCGGTGGGCAGAGCCGCAGGTAGTCGAGCGCGGCCAGGATCGTCTTGCCGGTGCCGGTCGCCGCCACCACCAGGTTCCGGTGCCGGTCATGCAGGGTGCGCTCCGCCTCCAGATGCTCCAGCATCCGCGCTTGATGCGGGTACGGGCGCACATCCACGTGCGCGGTGGTGATCGCCAGATCCTCGCGGGGCCGCGGCGCCGGCGCGCTGCGGACCGACTGCCGCGCGATCTCGGACGTCAGCAGGTCCAGGTCCCGCGCCGGATCGAACGGGACGAACTCGTCGGACTCCCAATACGTGGAGAACGCGGAGTCGAACTTCTCCAGCAGCCGCGGAGTCGCCGTGCTGGACAGCCGCACGTTCCACTCCAAGCCGTCCACCAGCGCCGCCGAGGACAGGTTCGACGACCCCACATACGCGGTGCTGAACCCGGTGCGGCGGTGGAACATCCACGCCTTCGCATGCAGCCGCGTGGTGTCCGCCGTGTACGAGACCTTCACCTGCGCGCCGTACTCCTGAGCCAGCCGCTGCACCGCGGTGGCGTCCGTGGCGCCCATATAGGTGGTGGTCAGAACCCGGATCGGGATGCCGCGCTCTCGGGCTCGCTTCAGGCTCGCGTGCAGGATCCGCAGCCCCGAGTGCTTGACGAAGGCGCACAGCAGGTCGATGCGGTCGGCGCTGTCGATCTCCTTGAGCAGCTGACTGGACAGGCTCGGATCGTGCTTCGCGTTGGTGAGCAGGGCGGCGTCCCGCAGCGGGATCTCCGGGTGCGGCGGTGCGGCGACGAGCGGGTCGGCGATGCTGCGCAGCAGGCGCGGCCCCGGCATGATCGTGGAGGCGGGGGCGCTGTCGCGGGCAGGGGCGGCGGCATCGAGCAGGTCGAGGATGCGGTTGGCGAGGTCGATCTGGTCGCTGGTGTCCTTCATCTGGTCGAGGACGCGGCGCAGACGCTCCGCTACTTCCACGGTCAGCACATGGGCGGCGTCCGCGGCGTCCACGGCAGCGGGCTCCTCGACGCGCAGGCCGGCATCGCGGGCCTCCTGGATGAGGTGGAGGAGGCCGACGGTCTCTACGCGCTCGTAGAGCCCCGGGGTGAGGGCGGGTGCTGGGCGTGGGGAGGAGGCGGCTGGTGAGCCGCCCGTGGGGGCCGAAGGTTCCTGCATATCGGCAGCCTAGGGCCCCGCGCCCGCGCAACGGATCAGAACACGGTGCGGAACGCCGTCACGGCGATTGCGCCGAGCACCGCGGCGACCGGCAGCGTCACGATCCACGCGAGCGCGATCGGGCGCATCATGCGCCAGTTCGCGGCCCGGTTCACCATGCCCACACCGAGCACGGCACCGATGAGGATGTGCGTGGAGGACACCGGCAGGCCCAGCTGCGAGGCGCCCATCACCACGGTTGCAGCGGCGAGCTCAGCAGCGAAGCCGGAGGACGGGTGCATCTTCGTCAGGCCCGACCCCACGGTCTGGATGACGTTGCGGCCGATGAACCACAGGCCCGCCACGAGCGCGATGCCGAACGCGACCAGCACCGGCAGCGGGATCATGGCCTCCTCGCCCACCTCACCGGTGGCGAGGACGTCCAGCACCGCGGCGAACGGGCCGATGGCGTTGGCGATGTCGTTGGAGCCGTGCGAGAACGCGAACGCGCTCGCGGTGAACACCTGCATCCAGGCGAACAGGATGAACGTGGCTCGGGACAGGGAGCGGGTCTGCAGGCTGTTCGCGAACATGAACAGGGACATCCACGCGATCACAGCGACCATGGCCAGGCCGACGACGGCCTGGGTGGTGGTCGGTTCGAACCCGGTGTTCTTCAGCCCCTTGAACAGCAGCATCGCCGTGATCATGACGGCGCCGAACGCGCCCAGCAGCGGCACCCAGAAGGTGAGGGCGCGGTGGCTGCGGATGTCATCGACCTTGCGGTCCAGTTTGCGCATCGTGCGGTAGAACTGATGCTCCGCCTCCTCAGCGTCGAGGTCGACGTCCTCATCGATCGCCAGCTGGGCGCGTTCACGGGCGCTCATTGGGCGGTTGGAGTAGGCGAGGGCCTGCAGCGAGGTGATGCGGTCCACCTCTTCCTCATCGCCGCTCTCGAGCATCTGCTCCTTGACGGCGGCGAGGCGGCGGGTGGCCTTGCGGTTGTACAGAAGGATGTAGCGGCGGATGAACCAGAACAGGGCGTAGGCGACAATGCCGCCCAGCACCGGCGACAGCACCCAGCTCACCGCGATCTGCACGATCTGGTCCCACTGCACCATCGACAGTCCGCCCGAATGGGTGGAGTAGCCGACCACGAGGGACGCACCCACGATGGCGCCGATGATCGAATGCGTGGTGGACACGGGCAGGCCGAACTTCGTGGCGACCAGCAGCCACACGGCGGCGCCGAACAGGGCCGCCATCATGATGTACACGAACTGCATCGGGTCTGCGGAGATCGGGCCGATGTCCACGATGCCGCTCTTCACGGTGTCGGTGACCTCACCGCCGGCGAGGAGCGCACCGGAGACCTCGAAGACGGCGGCGATCAGCAGCGCCTGCTTCATGGTCAGTGTGCCGGCGCCCACCGAGGTGCCGAACGAGTTGGCGACGTCATTGCCGCCGATGTTGAACGCCATGAACAGACCCAGCAGGATCGCCACGACGATGAGGATGCCGAACTGGCCGTTGGGCAGGTGCCCGCGGGTCCACAGCGTGAAGACGATGAGGGTGACGGCCATGAGCGAGCCGAAGGCGAGATGCCACCAGCGGTCGGCACCGAGGAAGCCCTGGTTCTCCGTGACGTCAGGCGCCGGAGTGGAAGTGGGAGACATTGACACACCAGATTCGTGGGAACGATATGCGAACAAAAGGCCACTTGCAGGCTAACGCTCCATGAACGTCTGTTGCAGGGCCGAGATGTTATCGAGACCTACCGCAAGGCAACATCACAGCAATGGTGAACGGAAGGTTAACGGGGGTTCGTCATCGCTTCCGTGCGGCCGCTTTTGCAGGCCCGGCGCCGTTCACCACCATGCCGCCGCGGATCGTGAAGGGGTAGCACATGCCGTTGATGCCGGGTCCCACGCTCCCGGCGAGGCGTGCCGGCACGAACCGGGCGCGGTCCTTGTAGCCGATGAGGAACTCATCGAACGCCGGCAGGTCCACCTGCGCACCCAGCGCCTCCTCCAGGAGGGCCGGCCAGTCGTCGCTCTCGAGCAGCTCCGCCGCGTCGCGGTGCATCAGCATGCGCGCGGGGCGCACAGCCGCATCATCCAGGTGGCGTCCTCGGCGGCGAGCAGGTGATGGGTGCCGCGCTGCGACCAGGTGCGCACGATCCGCCCGGCAGCGATCTCCTCGGCGATGGGGATGGTGGAGCGGACCTGCAGGCCGCGCACCCCGGAGTCGTACAGCTGCGCCTGCGTGGCGAGCATGTGGGCGGCGGCGTCCTCGCGGAGACGGGTGAGGCCGTGCGCGATGACGCGCAGTCCCTGGATGTGGGCGGTGGGCAGGGTCGTCGGCGCGGCAGGGCTCATGGGGCCGGTATGCGCCGCGCTCCGGTGAGTTCCGTGCGTTTCAGCGCGCTCAATCCGGATCAAGAGCGCTGAAACGCACGCAATTGAAGCGAGGGGCCGAGCGGTGGCGGGCGGAGACCGGCGGCCGGAGCAGGGGCGGCCGGAGCGGTGGCGGGCAGAGAAGAGCCGGCCCGCGGAGATCATCCACGGGCCGGCGGGGTCGGCAGGATCAGGCCGACGGATTCGAGCCGACGGACTCCGCCGGCAGGCGGGATCAGAAGACGCCCGGGTGCTTCTTGCCGGTGTCGGTGAGGGTGTGCTGCTTCGAGCTGATCTTCTGGTCGTTCGCCTCGGAGACATCGCCCTTGGCGCGGCCCACCTGGGTGACGGTGACCGAGTTGAACAGGCGGCCCTCGCGGGTGTTGCCGTCACCGAAGTTCAGGTTGGCGATCAGCTGCTTCTCGCCCTTGTTGACCGGGTTGGACAGCGTGACGAGGAAGCTGCGGGTGGAGGTCTCCTTATCGAAGCCGAGGTCGCGGGTGTAGGCGCCGTTGAACCAGCCCGGGGTGATGACGCGGTCCACGCCCTCCGGGCCCTTCTCGGTGTGGACGTCGATGCGGAAGGACACGATCGGGAAGTTCGCGTAGTAGTGCTTGGAGCCGACGTTCTCCACGCGCAGCGCCACCAGGCCGGCGTAGCCGGGGGCCTTGGCGGAGGACACGGTGAAGAACGGACGGAGGTCGAGCTCGGCCTGTGCGGGGGCGGCGTCGGCCGCCATAGCGGCGGTGCCGACGGATGCCGACGCACCCAGGGCGATGAGGGAGGTCAGGGCGGTGCGACGAGTGAAGGTGGTCATTGTGCTGCTCCAGAGTCGGGGGCTGGGCCCGCTGAGGTGTGCGGGCCCCAGCCGGGAAGGATGAGAAGGGGGGATCAGTAGGAGTCGGCGGGGTTCGCGTAGTTCTTCACGCGGACCTCGTTCTTGATCGGGGTGAAGGCGCGCCATGCGGTCGGGGTGGACCAGGTGCCGTCGAGCTTGCAGTACTGCTGCGTGCCCTTCATGTTGATGGCGCGGAAGCCGTAGGTCGCCTCGCCGGTGTGGCCTGCGGGAACGTCGTACGGGCCGATCTGCTGGCCGACCTCCCAGGACAGGGAGTAGGAGGCGTCGCCGCCGATGGTGGTGGCGAGGGAGTAGGCGATGCCGGCCTGGGTGGAGCCGTTCTCGCCGCTCTTGGTGCCGCCGGCGTTGACGTCCAGGGACTCGGTGCGGGAGCCGTTGACCGAGATGGAGATGGTCTGCGACTTCGAGGTGTTCTGCGTCAGCGGGATGGTGTGGTCCGTCTCGTTCTTGGTGGAGATGGTGCCGACGGGCAGGAACGAGTCCTTCACCTCGTAGACGACGGTGCGCTTGTCCTCCCAGGCGTTGCACACGGGGTGCGGGTTGAGGGCGTTGGCCTTCAGCTTGTCGCTGCCGTTGGTGGTGTGGACGATCGGCAGGCTCTTGTTGTTCTCGGGGGTCTCGGGGCGGTCGTCGACCGTGGTGCCGGCGGTGGCGGGCGATGCCGCCATGGAGGCGACGAGGGCGCCGGCCCCGAGGGTGAGCAGGGCCTTCTTCGTCAGATTCGTGGTCAGGGACATTGCTGATCCTTTGAGTCGTCGGTGGAGGGTGAGGTCCGCGGCTCGAACCGGAAGAGAGGGGATCCGAGCTGTGGACCGAGCAACGACGGTAGCCAGCAGTCCGCTGACCTGGCCAGGGACTGCTATGTCCGATTCGCCGGGCTTTCGGGCGATGAGTGCAAGAACTTGCAGCTCCGCCCAGAAGTTACCGCTGGTAACCCCGATTGAGGGCCGACCGACGGGTGCTGTTGACATATCGGTGTTATTCCGAGCTAATCCTCGAATCAATGACACTGTTGTGCAATTGCGCAGATTGTGGCGCTGCGAAACAACATGCGAATCCGCAGAGTTCATCAGGTGTTCTCTTTGGTGAATATCTGTGGTTGCTTGACAGTGTTTTCGGCGCCCAAATCATCACTGTCTGACTGACTGGTCAGGAAGATGTGCTGCGTCCGCGGCCGGCCCGTACCCTGGGGCCGTGGACATCGACCAGGACTTCGCCCGCGCTTTCCCCGAGCTCAGCGTCCCGCATGCGGCGCTGAAGCCACCGCAGCCGGCCATCGCCCGGCTCAACGACGAACTCGCTGCGGATCTGGGGCTCGGACCGGAACACCTGCGCTCCACTGACGGGATCCGCTTCCTCACCGGGCAGGGCCCGCTGGAGGAGTCCGACTCGTTCGGGCCCGTTGCCCAGGCGTACTCCGGGCACCAGTTCGGCCAGTTCTCGCCCCTCCTCGGCGACGGCCGCGCCCTCCTGCTCGGCAGTGTCCCCGCGGCTGGCCGGGCACCGGCCACCGCCCAGCACCCGTCGGCCCTCTGCCCGGCGCGGCTGGACATCCACCTGAAGGGCTCCGGCCCCACCCCGTTCTCCCGCGGCGGTGACGGCCGCGGTCCGCTCGGCCCGATGCTGCGCGAATACGTGATCGGGGAGGCGCTGCACCACCTCGGGATCCCGACGTCCCGGGCGCTCGCGGTGCTGCGCACCGGGGAGACGGTCATGCGGGAGCGGCCGCAGCCCGGTGGCCTGCTGGTGCGCACTGCGGCGAGCCACCTGCGGGTGGGGACGATGCAGCTCGCCGCCCAGTCGCAGGACGACGGCCTGCTCCGGCGGCTCAGCGAGTGGGCGATCGACGCGCATCACCCGTCGGCCCGCGATCGCGCTGAGGAGCGCGGCACGAGCCTTCACCTGGAGCTGCTGCGGTCGGTGGCCATCGCGCAGGCGGATCTCATTGCGCAGTGGATGTCGGTGGGGTTCATCCACGGGGTGATGAACACGGACAACATGACGCTGTCGGGTCAGTCGATCGACTTCGGGCCGTGCGCGTTCCTCGATGACTATCGCGCCGGCGCTGTGTTCAGTTCGATCGACCACCAGGGGCGGTACGCGTACGGCAACCAGCCGGCGATCGGGCAGTGGAACCTGGCGCGGCTCGGTGAGTGCCTGCTGCCGCTGATCGATGAGGACCCGAATGCGGCCGTCGAGGCCGCCACGGCCGTGCTCGGCGAGTATGCGGACCGGTTCCAGCAGCAGCGCACGCGACTGTTCGCGGCGAAGCTGGGGCTGCGCCTGCCGGTGGAGGCCGACGGGGACCTGCTCGAGCCGGTTGCTGAGTTCGTGGACCAGACCCTGCGGCAGATGGAGGAGCAGGGCGAGGACTTCACGGTGTTCTTCCGGCGCTTCCATCGCACGGATTCTCAGCGCCGCGAGGAGCTGCAGCAGTTCGCGGACAGAAGCGGCCTGGACGTGGACGGGTCGCTGGCGGATCAGGTGAATCCGGTGGTGATCGCGCGCAACGGGCACCTGCAGCGGGCTCTGAACGCCGCGGAGACGGGGGATCAGTCGCAGCTGGAGGACCTGCTGCGGGCACTGGCCTCACCGTTCGAGTCGCTGCCGGGCCTGGAGCATCTGTCGACGCCGGGGCCGCAGGACGGCGCCGGCTTCCGCACCTTCTGCGGGACCTGATCGGCTCCGTCCCAGCCTTCGGCCCTGACCGCCGCGGGGAAGCCGCGCCGGTCAGGCGCTGCCGAAGATCTCCTCGGCGGTCGCGTGCATCCCGTTGGCCCTCAGCGAGCGCTGGAACAGGTCTGCAAGTGGCAGCGGCCACCGGTGGACGTCCTTCGCGGGGTCCTCGTCCCAGGCGCGGAGGAACTCGTCGCACCCCTCGCGGGTGAGGGCCCCGAGCAGTTGTGCGCGGTGGATGTGTGCGGTGCGGCGGATCGACGCACTGTTCAGCGCCTTGCCGTGGTCGAGCATCTCTCCCGCGGCGGCGAGGGCGAGGTCGCGGTCGGTGCGGCGGATCGCTGCGGTGAGGAGGGCGTCCAGCACCGCGATGTTCTCCCACCTCGGGGGCTGCTGCTCCAGGAGCCGGGTGGCGATGCGGACGGTGGTGCCGGGCATGTCCTCGGCGATGCGGGAGGCGTGCAGGCCCAGGAGGGAGCGCAGAATCGGCTGGTCGTCCGTGCCCGGGGTGACGCGGTCGAGGGCACGGTCGAGGTGGTCCTCGGATTCGGGGGCCGCGCCGATGGCGAGCAGCATGATGGCGAGGCACGCAGACAGGGCCGCATGGGAATCGGGCGAGACGAGATGGGAATCGGGCGAGGTGAGCGGCTGGGCCCGGTTCTGTGGATGGTCCTCCAGCAGGTCGAGGGCGCGCTGCGCGTTCGCGATCGGGGTCTCCAGGTCCATCGGCAGGGTGCGGGCGCCGGCCTGCGCGGACCGGATCAGCGCACTGAGCGGCCCCGCCCGGTTCGACTGCGTCCCCGCTGCCGCGAGTGCGCCGTCATAGAAGGTGATGAGGTCCTGCAGCACGAGCTGCAGTTCGTCACCGCGGTCGTCGGCGAGCTGGATCGCTGCCGCGATCGCGTTGAGCCCGTCGGCGCGGGAGATGAACGCCCGTTCCGCGTCGCTCTTCGCGGCGCCGCTCGCTTCCGCGCGCTCCACGGCGAGCAGGCCGAGCCGGGCGGCGCGCAGCGCGTCCTTGTGGGCCTCGAGCCGCATCATCCGGTACTGCTCGGCTGTTCCCGCGCGGCTGCTGCTCGGGTCGGGGAGGCGCCATTGGATCACCGCGGACGCGCGGATCCACAGGTGCGCCACCAGCAGCGGATGCTCCACCGCCGCCGTGATCCGGCCCTCCATCAGGTCAGCGAACGGGTCGATCTCCGGGTACCCGGCGATGTCGATGCCGAGGGATCGCATCAGCACGGACGCATCCGCCGGGTCGACCCCGGCATCGATCTCCGCCTCCACGGCACGGATCTGCGAGGTCATCGCGGTGACCTGCCCGATGGCGTTCCCCACCCGCGCCGACTCCTGGTACAGCAGCGCCATCAGGTAGTGGCAGGACGGCGGCACCATCGTCACCGACTGGAACTGGTCCAGGCCCTCCCGCAGCGCATCAGCGAGACGGTGCTCCCCGAACGAGAGGCGAGCGTTCACCACGATCAGCGCCATCACCGTGTACCAGTCCGGGTTCGGAAGATCCGCCAGCTGCTCGGCGAAGGCGCGGTGCAGGTCGTCGGCGATCCTCTCCCACTGCGATTCGGGCGACTCCACCGCCCACACGAGCAGATTCAGCCCGCGCTCCTCCCACGCGGTCAGCTCCGCGAGGGCCTCCTCGCCGCGCAGGGCCGCCTCCTCGTAGGCGTCCTCCGCGACCTCCTCCCAGTACTGGGCGGCCAGCGGCGCCAGCTGCAGTGCCACTTCGAGGCGCCATTCGGGGCTCGCAGCGGACGCCCATTCGGCTACCGGGTCGAACGGCTCCCACACCGGGCCGTCGCCCGCTGGGGCGGCGTCGATGGGCCGCCACAGCTGCTCGCCGTGCTCCCGCTGCTTCAGCGCGAACTCGTCATGTTCAAGATCGGCATGCAGCAGCAGGAACAGCTGGAACAGTTCCTCGAAGTCCCGCGTCTCCTCATGCTGCAGCAGAACGGACAGCGCCCGCAGCTTCCGTTCGGTGTCCGCCTCCTCGCGCAGCACGATGCGCGGCGGGTAGTCCATCCGCATCGGGTCGTCGTGGCCGCGGGCGATGTAGGAGAGCTCCAGGCCGAGTTCGATGCCGTCGGTGTCCTGGTCGCTGGGCAGCGGCGGCAGCGCGGCCTCGAGCACCTCCCGCCCGCCGAGGTCGAGGGGGAAGCGTTCGTCGAGGTTCTCCTCGGCGCGGCGGACGGCGTCGGTGCTGCGGGTGTGGCCGCTGCGGCGGTCGAACTGGGCGGCGAGGCGGAGGGCGCGGTCGCGTGCGGCGTCGGCGAACTGGGTGATGGTGAGGGGGCCGACGGGTGCCGCGTCGTTCTGGTCGGCGGTGCTGGGCGCGGGGAGAGCGAGGATGCTGCGGGCGGCGCGGGTATCGGTGCCGGGCAGCACGAGGTGCCCGTACCCGGCGTGCTGGAGGAGCCGCGCGACCCGCAGCAGCAGGGTCAGCGCGGAGAGCCGTCCCGAGGGTGACACGCCGGTGTGGAACAGGTTCGGCAGGTGCCGCACCAGCAGCTCGTGGGCGCGGCCCACGTTGCCGGTGACGGCGAAGAACAGCATGTGGCGGGCCTGCAGCGGCAGATGCACCGGCATCGACATGATCCGCGGGTAGCTCATCTCCTGCAGTTCGGCGGCGCGCTCCGCCTTCCCGGCGCGGCACAGCTCCACCAGCATTTCGGAGGCGATGCCCTCCGGTTCCTCCGCGCACAGGTCCTCGGACGCGAGCAGGGCCTCGAGGTCGTGCAGCGCTTCGTCGGTCTCCCCGAGGCTGAGACGGATCGACACTTCGGAGGCCTGCGCGCACGCGTCGCAGTGGGAGTAGGCGTCCCTGGGGGTGGTGCGGATCGCGGCGAGGGCGGTGCGGATGTCGTCGTCGCTGCCGTGGTCCATGGCGAGCTGCAGGCGCGCCCACAGCGGACCGGCGGCACCCGCCCCGTCGCGCCGGTATGCGGCCTCCATCATCGACAGGGACGTGCGGATCTGGTCCAGGGAGTACTGCGGCCGGGACAGCAGGGAGTCGATCAGCCACTTGTACCACCACAGCAGGTCGATGCCGGGGCTGCCGGGCACGGGCCGGGTGGGGAAGCGCGCCGGGTCCTGGTCGTGCTTGAACGCGCACCACAGGAACATCGACAGCTGCGCGTCGGTGTCGGACACTTCGCGGGCGTGGCCGATGAGCCGCATCCGCACGGCGTACAGCTGCTGGTCGTCCCCGGCTTCGTCGGCGAGCTGTTCGGCGCGCCTGCCGATGTCCCACCGCTCGCTCGCGGTCATCGGCTCGGTGTCGAATCGGTGCAGGAGGGCGGTGAGGGAATCGGTCACGTCTGGGCGGCCCACCAGGTGTCGTGGATGGTCACGGGCGTGGTGCGCTTGTGCCGCGAAGCGAGGTACTTCTGTTCGATCTTCTCCGCGACCTCCACCGTGACGGTGTCGCCTTCGAGATAGTCGTCGATGTCGTCGTAGCTGATGCCGAGCTCATCCTCGTCGGTGCGGCCGGGGCTGCCGTCCAGCAGGTCCGCGGTCGGCACCTTCTTCCACAGGCCGGCGGGGGCGCCGAGGTGCTGCAGCAGCTGGCGGTTCTGCCGCTTGTTCAGTCCGTACAGCGGCAGGATGTCCGCGCCGCCGTCACCGAACTTCGTGAAGAAGCCGACTGTGGACTCCGCCGCATGGTCCGTGCCGATCACGAGGAGGCCGTCCTGGCCGCCGAGTGCGTACTGCGCGACCATCCGCAGGCGCGCCTTCACGTTGCCGTGGTTGAAGTCGCTGATCTCCTCTCCGGTGGCGCGGGCGAACTCTTCCTTGAGGGCGTCCGCCGCCGGTTTGATGTTGATGGTGCATTCGGAACCGGCGTGGATGAAGTCCATAGCGTTCTGCGCATCGTCCTCATCGAACTGCTCCCCGTGGGGGAGGCGTACGGCGACGAAGCGGGCGTCGATGCCGTCGTCGGCGAGCGACTCCACGGCCATCTGTGCGAGCTTCCCGGCGAGGGTGGAGTCGAGGCCGCCGGAGATGCCGAGGACGTACCCCTTCGCGCCGGTGGCGCGCAGGTAGTCCTTGAGGAAGGCGACGCGGGCGCGCACTTCCTGCGCCGGGTCGATCGACGGCTTGACGCCCATCTCGACGATGATCTGCTGCTGAAGAGGTCGCATGTCCTGAGCCTACTTCGTCGGCCCGGATGCGGGGCCGGGAGCATCGTCGTCCCCCGGGGCGTCGGTGAAATCGGCCGCGGAGATGTCCGAGCGCAGCACACTGGTGGACAGCGCCACCATGTCCGAAAGGGACTCGTTCAGCACGGCCCGGTCAGCGCGGCGCAACGGGTTCTGTCCCACGAGCATCGCCTGCACGTACAGCATCCGGATGGTGCGGGACACCACCACGTCGTCTTCGGAGGAGGCGAGCACGCGCACCAGGGGAGCCGCCCAGTTCAGCACCAGCGTGGCGGCGTCCTCAGCAGCGATCTGCTCTGCCGACTCCGCCGGCGGGGAGATGTCGCGCATGAGGTCGCCCCAGAACCCGTCGGTCTCCTCCTCCAGGCGCCGCAGCTCCATCGATCGCAGGATGTCCGGGTCCACCACGTACAGGGCGTTCACCTCCAGAGGGTGGAACGTCCGCACCTGCACGGTGCAGTCGAGGTCCGTCAGCGCCTCCTGCGCCGCCCGCTCCAGGTGGCGCGCCTGCTCCGCTTCGGGACCGATCACCTCCGCCAGCTGCGCGATCACGTCGCGAACGTCGAGGCGCTGCGCCGTGACGTGCGGGAACACCCGCTCGATCATCGGCATCAGCTGCTCGTCATAGACGTACCCGGCGTTGATCACCGGCTCCGACGGGCTCAGCACGCCCGCCATCTGCCGGAACTCCTGGATCGACCCCGCGTAGCGGACCTGCGGCGAGGTGCGCACCAGGTCGCTCAGCAGCATCCGCCCGGCGCTGGTCTCGAACGTCAGGTGCGGCAGGATGATCCGCGCGAGCTCCTCATCATGCTGGGCGAGGGATCGCAGCGGCAGGTCATGGACCTCGAGGAACGCTGTGAGCCCGAGGCGGTTGTTCTGGGCGAGGTCCACGACCCAGGCGCGCAGCTGGTCGGCGATGCCGCGCTTCACAGCGGCGAACGCCGCGTTCTGGATGAACCCTTCGCGGCTCGCGGTGGGGGTGAGGCCGGTGGAGTTCAGCACCACGCGGGTGAAGAACGCCCACTCCGGCAGCAGGTCCGGCACCGAGTCGCCCACGAGGATGCCGCCGAGGTAGGCGCGGGTGGCCTGCCGGGCGCCGGGGCTGGGCGCGAACGGCAGCACGAACGCCGTGCCCCGAGTGCCTGCTTCCTCGATCTCCAGGGGGATCACGGCCAGCGGCTGCACACCGAGCAGCTCCGTGCCGTACTGCATGAGGCGGTTGAGCTCGTCCGTTTCGGTGAACGCCATGACCGGGTCGCCGGCCGGGCCAGCGGCGCTGAGCCCACCGGCGATGCCGCGGTCGAACATCGCATCGCGGTTCACCTGCGATTCGGTGCCGCGCGGGCCATCGACCCGCACCCGCACCGGCAGGAACTCCGCGAACCTCACCGCCAGCTCCCACACCTGCCGGTACTGGGTGAGGTCGCGGCGGTCCTCCCGCGGGCTCAGCCGCACCGTGGTGCCGACGGGCAGCTGGTCGCCCTCGGAGTCGCTGAGGCGGCTGATGGTGAAGGTGCCGTCGGTCCGGCCGACCCAGCGGGACGCGGAGCCGCCGCGCGCCGGCCGGGTCTCCACCACGATCTCGTCCGACACCATGAAGCAGGACAGCAGGCCGATGCCGAACTGGCCGAGCCGGTCGCGGCGCGGCGCCTCCAGCAGGTCCCGCTTCGAGGACCGGCCGACGGTGGCCAGCAGCTGCGCCATCTCCTCGTGCTGCATGCCGGCGCCGTTGTCATGCACGGTCAGCTCGGGGCTGTCCGTGCCGCTCGGGGTGATCGTGATGAGGCCGTCCTCCTCGGAGAACGGGTCGGTCTCGCCGACGCGCGCCGCATCGACACGAGCCGCGATCGCGTCCCGGCCGTTCTGGATCAGTTCGCGCACGAACACACTCGGATGGGAGTAGATGTTCGTGCTCAGCAGTTCCACCACCGCGCGCAGGTCGACCTGGAACGGGTGGCTCTGATCTGGGGAAGGCGTGAGGTCTGGATCCATGATTCTGAGTCTAGGGTCGGGCCGGACGACGTCCATCGGCGAGCGCTCCACTGTGGATAACTGTCAGCGCAGCTGCCGATACGGCACGGCCTCAGCACCCGTGGCGCACCCCAGCACGATCTCCCGCGGGCACGACTTGCACCGCAGCAGCCGGTGCCCGCCCGCCCGGGCCTGCGGGCACCGACAGAAGTGCCAGCCCGGCCGCGCCCACCGGCCCGGGCGCCGGCACTGATCGCACGCGGCGGGCCACACCTCCACCCACTGCCCATCGGCGCGGCGCTCCAGGCGCAGCGGAAGGACCGGCGGAGCGGCCGGGGGCGCGGACGGGTTCTGCAGCAGGATCTGCGGGGAGGTCATCGTGTCAGTCATGGCGGCACCGTAGAAAGGGGGAGCGACATTTAAAGTCGGGGCAGCGGGACGCACGTGCCGGCACCCGTCGGCCCCCGATACGGTGGTGCCCTGCCGGCCCGGCCCCGCACCACGACGAAAGGACTCCCGTGAGCCCTGCTGAACCGCGCTGGAGCACCGTCCTGTTCGACCTCGACGGCACCCTCCTCGACACCATCGGGCTGATCATCGAATCGTTCCACGCCACTTTCGCGGAAGCGGGGATCCCGCCGTTCAGCGATGACGAGGTCCGCAGCTGGATCGGCCTCACCCTCGAGGACACCTTCCGGCCCATCGCCCCCGACCGCGTCGAAGAGCTCGTCGAGACGTACCGCCGCATCAACCGCGCCAAGCACGACGACCAGGTCCGCGCATTCCGCGGAGTCCGCAGCCTCCTGCTCTTCCTCGAACAGGAGGGTGTGGAGATCGGCGTGGTCACCGCGAAGTACCCCGGCCTCGCCCACCGCGGCATCGAAGTGTCCGGCCTGCCCGCCGTCCCCCTGCTCATCGGCAACGGCGACGTGCCCCGCAACAAGCCCGCTCCCGACCCCATCCTGCGGGCCATGCACCTGTCCGGCTCCGCCCCCGAGGACACCGTCTACGTGGGCGATGCCCCCACCGACATCCGCGCCGGACAAGCCGCCGGAGTCGCCACCATCGGCGTCACCTGGGGCGCCGCCTCGCGTGATGACGTCGCCGCCGCCGGCCCCACCCATCTCGTCGACACCCTGGAGCAGCTGCGCGCCTGCCTGCTGCCCGCCACCTGCTGAGGAGACAGCGCATGCCCGAAGAACCCGTCGGCCC